>NZ_JAHHPM010000417.1 GCF_024606345.1 Endozoicomonas sp. YOMI1 | reverse complement strand
GAAAAAACCTGCGTCTGGAACAGGAGCGTATCGGTTATGGCTGGCTGTTGGATGCCCTTTGAGCGGTGATAGCACTAGATAGATTGTAACCAGGTGCTCAAGCAGACGGCGCGAAACACGCCATCAATTAACTTAGCGCTAGCTGTTTACAAAAATCTCCCGCAAATATGCAATGTGTTGGGCTTCTAAACGTTTCAACGGACTTTCATTATCTCTGTGATTTAGAACGGTATCTTCGTATGAACAAATTCCTTTAAACAGTTGAGTTACTTCGTACAAATTCAGTGAAAATGATTTTTTCCATAACTGAGATTTTAGAATGATACTATTTTCCGATATTGCAAAATCAGGGTGTAATGTGTCAAATTCGGATGAATCTTCATAATTATCAAGATATGTCAATCCGTCAACAAATCTGAATTGAGGTAATGATTTTAATGTACAGCTGTTAGTTAGAGTGTGTTTGATTGGAACTTCTTCGTAAACATTATTAATCCATGTGATAGATTTCATAGATGTAGAGTAAGGGATCTGCGGATCAAATATTCTTAAGCCATCCTCTGTATTTCCCATAATAAAAACATGATGATTATAACTTTTTTTAAAATAAGTTATTATTCCATTACCCCCGTGAGTTGCAATAATTACTACTAGCTTTTCAGCTAATTCAGTCGGTAGTTTTTTTAGGATCTCAAAAATATTACTATTGCATTTAAATTGGTAATTTGGTTTCTTGAACTCTACAATAGCATGATCAATCATGGAAGTTTCTTGATTTGTTATAAAAACCAGTGAATTTCTAGTAAGTGAATTGCTAGTAACTGAATTGTTAGTAACTGAATTGTTAGTAACTGAATTGTTTGCCGTAATATCAGTTGATTCATATTTTGCACGCTGCATGGAGTTGGAGGACGTAGTTTGTACTGGCTGCATACGATAAGCTCCAAAGAGTTGATGAAGTTTTGCTTTATAGAGATAGGACAAACTATTTTAAAATTAGTTTCAGGCCTAGCTTTCGCACCTGGCAAAAAATTCCAGCGGATGCCTCTGGCTTTGCTGAGTTTAGCATTTGCTGCGTAAGTTTCGGTTCAAGGTGAATTTTAGAATGTCCTCATGCGTGCTCTTGGAAATTTCGTCGTTAATCACAACTTTGAGAATCTGAAAATAGTGTTTTCAATAAAGCACAACAGAAGCACTCAATTAATGGTGAATTACCTGCAAAGGAAAATTGGAATAAACACCTGGAAAGGCAAATACACAGTCATCCGGATAATACCTCGATAAACAGTGTGGCCTTAGATATTCTGAAAATTTTTATGGTTAATAAAATAGTAAAACGGGATCCAAACAAAATCATGTCAAGTGATTTTGTTCTCTATGAGGTAATGGTATGATTCCATCTTCTGTAAACGATTTATCATATAGAACTTGGTATTTTGATAAAAGTAACCCTTTACATAAAGGAGATACTGGAAAGTTAAGAAAACGATCTTTTCGGGTGATGAAAAGAGTGTCTCCTTATCCACTGAAACTTAGATACACACCTATTCCTGATAAAGTTCAAAGATCATTCACTTTAAGTCTGGAAAGTGGAAAAAATTCAGCAACACAGGCACTTATGAAAGTACTCTCAGCCCGGCAGGTTGACTGGGGTAGAGCATTAAAGCTATTACGAAGAGGAGGAGATCCTTTTCTCTATAGAGGGAGTGCTTTCAGGCCAAATGTGTTATTCAAGGTTATTGTTGATATTACAAATACTCAAAAAAGTGCCGCAAAAAATCTGTTAAAGTCAAAAGAACGGGAAGAGTTTATTGCATTACTTCTGGAAAGAGAGGGGGTTGAATCTGCATTGCTGGAATTTGACTCAACACCTTTCAAAAATACCCCATTTACTGCAGCAATTGCAGCTAGAGATAAAAGTTTTTCAAGAGCTTTATTTAATTATCTAAAAAAAACAAACCATGAGTTATTGATCACCCCAAATCAAAAGGAGTTAGAAGGTCAGTTTGGAAGCAATACACCTCTGGTATTGGCCATTAAAACAAACAATGAAGAACTAGCTTTGGATTTAGTACCTTTTTATAACAATGAGTCATTGCGTAAGCGTGTAACATGGGCAAATAGTAATGCTCTTGAGTTGGCCCATATAGCAAGATTCAATCATTTGCTTCCAGTCATGGTAGAAATAGCTCAAGGTCTTACAATGGATGAAGCTACTCACCTTCAATCATTATATGATGAATGTCCGCGTGGAAAGAGTATATGGCATGATTTATATGAAACAGATATGTTTCTCAATGACGAAGGAGATTTCATTGAAGATAGAGAGAGAGTTTCAAACCCCGATGTCTACCATACTTCAAAATATATTCGAACAAGCGTATTTCACTAACTTCAAACCTAACCCGGAGTCAATGGTAAAAACGATAGCACTGGATATTCATCGGTTAACCCTCAAGTAAGGGGAGAGGTAGATCAGGCTTGATCTGCCAGAAAGTGAGAACCTCTTTACCGTTGCGATACACTCTGGTTTGTAAAGAGCGGCTGCATGGGCTGAACTCAAAATCTCTGATCTGCCCTTCTGGCCGCCATCGGTTTTTTTCCTGCCAGGTTCCGTCGCTGCTTAATCCAAGAAGCAACAGGCTGCCGTCGTTCACTCGTGCGGCAATCAGGCAGCCTTGTCGGTTAAAGCACGCCTCCTGAATAGACAGTTTAATATGTTGCCACAACCATTGACCGCTATGAGTGCACCGATATATATCTGTGCAGTCTGATTCACCTCCGCAGACCAGGGCACTGCCCCGGGGGCTGACCTTCAGGAGGGAGCTGGAACTCAGTATGCGTGCACACTCCCACTGTCCTGAGTCCCGTCGTTGCCAGATACTGGCTCTCAGTTCATTGTCGTCTACATTCAGCGACGACGCTGCCATCATAAAATACAGCAGCCGTGAGTTCATGGAAAACTGTATGTCTGGCAGCTTCCGCAGTATTTGCCCGGCTCTCTCAATATAAGCCCTGTCCTGCATAACCGGCGACCAGCTGTTGTCATCGTCCAGGCTCCAGATGTCGAAGCCGGTGATAGTGGCAACAACCAGTAGCTTGCCATCAGGGCTAAAAGCAACGCTGAGCAAAAAGCAGTGGCGTGGGTCACTGTGTTTTTTGGTAATAGTTAACCTGTGTGACCATTGGCGGTTCTGGTCAAGCCCGGCAACTTTGACATAAAATTCTGTTTCAGCCCCCGGAATTGACTCATCATATATTCCAACGTCATCAGACCATGCGGCAAAATGGCGGCTATCCGGGCTGAACGCCATATCAAACTCCATATTGTCAAACAGTCGGTCATCGTCCGACGCTGCCTGGCGGGCTACAGCAACATCGCTGCTCAGCCCAAAGACGATTTTGCTACAGCATGACCATAACCCATCAGCATCCCGGGTTATGAAAGAGACTTCAGCACCGTCGAACAGGGCAATATATTGGCTATCAGGACTAAAACAGATTTCATGGTTATCACCCCAGCTTAAATCATTATTGTGCCGCCAGTTGCCATCGGTCTCGCAACACAGGATGGCACCTCCCGATTCATGGTCAATGCACACCAGCGACTTGCCATCGTCGGATAGGATCATTTCATTTATACACCGGTGTGCCAGGTGGGGGTAAATATCGGCCACTGTCATTTGCTGAGCCTCGGACCAGATACCGGAATCACTGCGCCTGACAACAGACAGCAAGTGTTCGTGAGCATTACCCCCAGCATCTACCGCCGGTGGTTCGCCCGACAACTGTTCAGAGGGGAGAAACAGAATATTCCCCCCATGCTGGTTGTGCATGTTGATCCCAGTGATGTAATCCGTCGATAACTCCCGATGCCAGCTGCCACTGTTGTCCGGAGCCCAGATATGCATGGCTCTGGCCCGGCTGTCTCCATTGATCAGACAGTTGTGATTGGCATTCAGGAAAAAAGTCGACACAATCGGCAGGAACTCCATGCACCCAGCCGCTGACAGGGACAGAGATGGTGCATTTATCATCTGCTGGCAGAAATGCTGGTTATAATAGGCACAAAGTGCTTCTGGCCTGCACTGGACAGGGTAGCAGGGACTGAAAATGGCGGGCACCGTCCTGAGATGGTGCAGCAGTTGCGGGTTGCCAGTGGCCATTGCCTGATAAAAATGCTGTTCTGCCTTTGGCAGGGATAAAAAATACTGGTAATACTTGTGGAGCTGGCTTACCGACATGCCACATTTATCATGCAAAACGGTACGTACCCCGCGGGACACCAACTCCAGGTTAGCCAGATCCTGTATCGATAGATAACTTAACAGGTTAGCCAGTGAATCGCCGGACATTGCACCGATAAACCGGCCAAAGCCACTGGCCGGAAACTCAACAGGATTTTGTACATCCTGATGAACATCGCAGGTTTTGGGGTATTTGACGATGGGATACATAGACAAGCCTTCCGAGTAACCTGACAACAGGAAGGTTCAGGATAGTAGAGCCTGCGGAGAATTAAACCGAAAAGAGCACTTTGAGCCATGCCTTTTATAATTTTGGCCATTGTATCTCCTCTGTTGGGGTTGATATTCAGCTTGCCCGCGATTTTCAATGGGTTTTGGATGGAACCATGGAGGAAAAATCTCCCTTTTTTGCTACTTTGGAGCTGCACCTTCGGCCGTTGTGGTGGTAGTCAACGGACGTTTCCTCGATTGACTTGTATCTCCACTGTTTTTTGAAATATCGGTGGACAAATATTTAACAATGTTTTGAGCGCCGATTTTTCTTGCATATTCTAATGGAGTTTCACCCTTGGTTGTTAACTGATCAATAGTAAAATCAGGCCGTTTTGATAGTAGTTTGATAAAACTTACTGCATCAGATTCAATAGCAGCCATGAGCACAGTCTTTCTGCCGCTTTTTTTCTGTCGAAGTGTTTTTTTATTGGTAATAGCCTCTCTGACTTTTTCTAATGCTGAAAAACGCCCGTAATGAGTTTTATTGTACTCAGCTATTAATTCTACGATTTCGTCACCATGGAATTCAACGCCATTCCTGATATCTTCCAGATTGTCAGCCAATTTCTCTATCTCAGCAAATTGGTCCTCTTTCAGCTTCTTCTCTAATAAGCTTCGTACCGTTTGACGCAGAAATATTTGATCAATATTGGCGCCCCGGTTGATCAGTTTATTAATAAATTGAAGGTGTGATGAATCAATCTTTGGCAGTAAGGCAATATCGCCTAATGCAGTCAGATTAAAAGAGTTCTTATTATCAACACAGAGTCCAGGAGAATCTAATAAAAAATTAATTATCCGTTCGTAGGGGTTGCTGCGATATGAAAAATCTTTATGATTATTATTCCATTCCTCATAGCAATGAATGGCTATTTGAAGTGGTGTTCTTCCATCGAAGCCAAGAGCATTGATGTCTTGTGTTTTTATTAAACTCTTGATGACACTCTCATTACCCTTTTTAATGGCATAAATTAGAGGTGTATCATCATAAATTTTTAGATTATCAATACGTACCCGATTCATCAATATGTCCAGCAGGCCCGATTCGTCGGATGTGATAATCGACATTATTAAGGCTTCTTTTTGGTTGTCTTTCAGGTGAGTAGCGTTGAGTGTCTGCATCTCTTTTTTTATTTTTTCACGAGCCCAGTGTCCGTCGAGATAGTGGAGTTGACTTAGGTTGTAAATTGATGTTACCAGCGGGTCATAAGAGATCTCAGTGAGATTAATCTTCTGACTACCAGATTGCTCTGTTTTTTCGACACTCCATAAATCGTTAATCAGCTTGGCAAGACGTAATCCCTGGCTTAAAACACAAGAATATAGCTCACTGGACTTGCCACTTTTATCAGGGTGGAAATATCTTGACAACATTTTTAAAAAGTTGGCTGAATTTAAAGCATCTATACCAGGATCGATCTTGAATATACCGGTTAACAAAAACCTGAATACTGTTTTTTCACTATGAGTTATGGGTTTTTTATTGTCATGTTTGTCCAGAATTGATTCAAAGAAGCGTCCTATACCTACAAATTTTTTTAAAGAATCTGCCATCTTCAGCTCTTCCAGAGCGACTTTTACTTCTTTTGAAACAACAGTCTTATCTGTTCGACGTTCAAGGAAACGTTGGGCATGCTCGTTTAGGCTATCAAAAAAACATCGGCTTTGAGCCAGTGTCGGTAATACATGAATGATTTGAATGTCTCTTCGAAGTAAAGGAGTGTCGTGGGAACCTTTATCGCATTGGTTGAGATTCTGTAGGTGGTAAACTTCCCAGACTACCTTTTTTACATCTGGACTAAGAGTATTTCCAGTGCCTGTATGCAAATATCTTTTAGCGTGAATTGTGTTAAACAGGTAATTTGTAACAATTTCAAGTGACTGTATATTGATATTCATGGTTGTGTGAATAATCCTGTTTATAAATTCTTGTTTAAAAAAATCCGAGCTTGTTTTAAAGCTAATTTTTCTAATTACTTTTTGACTGCTGATGGTAAGAAAAGTTCAATTTGTTCTGAAGCAGAGAAGAAAACCTGAAGTTTAGTTATTTATCTCAGGGTAGACCCTCCACTTCAAGATCAAGACATTGATCTTTGGGAAACCCGGACGGGACATCATACTGCCGGGAACTGTGGGGTTTTAATGTGGACTTGGCATTGATGTGGTGAGAGGTTTCCCGTTTATGAGGGCGGTTTAGCCAACCGGTCAGTCATTGCTGTCTGTTATTGTAACTGACTAAGGTGTTAGTGATTTATGGAAAAACAACCAGTTAAATACTAATCACAATATTAATTATGCTCACGGAGGTAGCGTACAATGGAAGTTGTACCTGTCAATTATTATCAAACAACAAACCCTAACCCTTCAACTCGTAATACACTGGGCAGAGCTGTTAAATGCTTTGGTCGAATTGTATGCAAGATGTTCGTAGCCGTTCCCTATGTTTTGTTTCATTCCTTAAGTCTTGGTACTGAAGCCCTGTTTGGTGCCGGTGGTGCAGCTATCGGTGCCGTAAGAGGTGGCACTGTCAAGCTGGCCAGAGCGGCAGGATCAAAGCTGGGCCTATGCGAGAAATCATCAAAGCCTCTGATGGAATACGTAATCAAAGATTTCCACCGGGGTACTAATGTTGGCTGGCTTCCAGGTCAGATCGTTGGAGCAGCTGGATTAGTGGCCTCTTTACCGGTACTTGTGCACCCAGTCACATTAAGTGTTTTTGGCGCTATTTTTGGAACATGCGGCTTGGCGAGCGGTGTCGTTGCCTACGATGAAATCAAATACACTGGACACTCAGATGTGGAAGATGATTCCAAAACTTTTTTGAGATATATCCGCCATGAGTTTAGAGATTTACATGATTGCCTTTATGGTGAAAAAAAGGAGGACAGTACTTTCCAGCCTGGTGATAAAAGTTTGAAAAAAAATAGTAGTTTATGAAGTATGCCCTGATCCATACAGTTAACCATAGGGGGTAGTGGCCTCTTAGCGATTTGCATGATTTCCTCTATGGTGAAAAAAAGCATGAGAACGATTGTTGACTCCGGCAGGAATTTCAGTATGATTCGCCTTCGTTGACGCAGCGCGCTCGTAGCTCAGCTGGATAGAGTACCTGGCTACGAACCAGGC
>NZ_JAHHPM010000416.1 GCF_024606345.1 Endozoicomonas sp. YOMI1 | reverse complement strand
GAATAAAGACTGTGCCAATCACCCTTCGACCGTGCATCCTGAGCGGAGTCGAAGGACGCTTAGGGTGAACGGAGATTGTGCGCATCAAACCTATTGAAATATAGCAGACAGGGAGGAAGGCCTGTCCTGTCAGGTCAATTTAATAAAGTCGATCATAGCGTGTAGAGGGAACTTATGTTAATTAAAATTGACTAACTTTTTCCCCACAGCATTTTATTGATTGGTGCTTTAACATGAATTCAATACCGAGTTCCTCCGGGCAGCTTCCGGTATATCCACAGGCAAGTTCACTCAATACTGCGTCAAGTGATGGCTGCAGTTTGGCGAAGCAACAAGAATCACTCAGCCGTCTGAAAATTACCGATGATCAGCCAAGTGCAGGCAGCACACCAAGCCCGGTTAACATTACTGACAGATCGGCCTGTATTCCTGCCAGGCCAGCCACCTACGATTATGTGGTCCCTTTTGATGGTGAAACTTACAAGGTGACAACTGAGCAATTTACCTATGATGATGGTTCTTGTGGCCTTAATTTAATGCTGGAAAATGGCGATAGGTTTTTGCAGTGCTCAAGACCGTTTTCCGAGTTTACTCGACATGAACGCGAGTATAACGATCCTGACTTTGATGAAGATGAACATATAGCAAAATTGATGCTTATCAAAGACTATTCAGGAAACGAAGGATGCCTGAGTTTTCTAACCAGGAATAATATTGTAAAAGTAGTTGGCAAAGTGGAATCCATGTACGTTGACTTTCCGATAGTTCAGTTGTTAGCAAATAGAAAATCCAGTGAAGAAAGCAGTGCAGCGGCTTCGGTTGATTCTTTATCATCCCGAATTGATGCCTTTTCCGGAAGAATTCTTGTTCCCCCGTTCAAAGAATTTCAGCAGTTTCTTTCACGAGGAATGGACACTAAGAAAAGAATGCCTGACCAGCAGGTGAATATGCTCAAGAAATACATTGGTGACCGTAAGCTGAGTGTTCTTGAAAAATCCAGTTTTATTCACATTGCTATCTTTATGGATTACGGTAAAGAAACGCCCAGGCTACCCATTGCCTGTAGTGATTTCGGCTACAGTTTAGAAGAACTGGAACAGCTTCGTCGGGAAAATAAAAGTTCAGTTGATGTTGCCTCTGATGTGATATTGAGGAAGCAGTGTTTTTGACCTTGAATTATCTTCTAACCATGTTTCAGGAGTATCGCTATAAAAAACCGTATACCCATATGATCAAAGACTACGGGTTTATTTCTCCGCGAGTATTGCTGACCGCTGTCTTTTAATTAAAGGGTGAGCCGGGTTTAGATACTGATTGGAATTAAAGAGGTTGTTATGAATTACGGAACTATCGCTGATAGATACACCTATGAATCCCCTGTGTTGAGGAACCGGGCGAAGGACGCACCCTCTACTAATGATCAAAAGCCGCACATGGGGATTCGTTCTACTAAGTCCGTCGAGCCTGATAGTTATTTATCCCGGGCTAAGGATCTCATTTGTTCTGTCCCCGGGACTTGCTATTCAATTTTATCAAGATCTGCAGTTGTTCTAACTCCTTTTCATTGGATGGTTGAAAACAGGCTGGGGGTTGCCAAGTTTGTTGGTATACCCTTGGTGCTATCGCAAGTGTTTCCATGGCTTGGCAAGAATTATCCTGATAAGTTCCCGTTTCTCCGACAATTTCCAAACTTACAAGAAAGTCGTGAGATTGTTAATGCAGCCTGTGAGAAAGCCAATACCAATGGCTTTCGGACTGAATACCTCACAATTAAACAGGATTCGGGCATATTGCATGGTGTGATTTGTTATCCTCCCGACTGGGACCCAAATAATAGTCACTGTATTCTTTATAACAACCCAAATGGTATGGTTCTTTCACAGCTACTGGTCAGGGGTTATCTTAATCCGGGGTCGGCACCCGGACGAATCCAGTCAGAAAAGAAATGCCCGGTCATTCTTTATGACTATAGAGGGACGGGGTTAAATCAGAGTGATGGGCTGTCGGGTTATCTTCCCTTCTCAACCTATGAAACCGTCGTGCAGGATGGTGTCGCTGCGCTGGGATATGCGCTGGAAAATTTTGAGCGTGTATACGTAGCGGGTACTTCTCTTGGAGGCGGGGTTGCCACCGCTGCTCTTGCCAGACGCCTTGAAGCCAGCGGGGGGCAGGATGATTCAAGAGTTGAGTTACTGTCCCATGATTCTTTTACCACAACGTCAAGAGTTGTCATACCAGACAGGCCTCGACTTGCGGATTTTCTGGGGTGGCTGGTAGGGGGTAATCTGGATGCTGAAGCCCCTATGCGTAAATTGATTGATCGTAAGATTAACATCGTGTCACTGAACCATCGTGATGATCCGGTTATCCCGAGAGGGGCTCGTATGTCAGAACTTATTGAGTCGCTTGATCATGGTGAGCGAGAAGCTGGGCGAGTATTTGCAAAGGAATTTTCAGGCGATAGCCATGCAGTATTGACGTCTGAAATGGCACAGTACCTTTGAGTGAATCAATGTTACTATGTCTGCACCATAAGTAGTTAACCAAATGAAATCATATTTTCTGACTAAGTGATCAGTCACTC
>NZ_JAHHPM010000415.1 GCF_024606345.1 Endozoicomonas sp. YOMI1 | reverse complement strand
CGGAGTCGAAGGGTGCCTGGCACGATCTATCATGCTTCGGAGTTTACGCCCTTCGCAGCCCTGTAAGCGTTCTCTGCATTATTCAGCGCATTCCCGCCATAATTGGTCAACCGCTATCGTTTATTGTTTTCACATTGGTGGTTTTTGGCGCACCCGATACATAGTAAAATAACTCGTTTTCATTCAGGCAAGATAGATCCAACAATGGCAATAAACTGGTATCCCGGCCATATGCACAAGGCCAAAAAAGAGATCCGTGAAGTGATACCAAAGATGGATCTTATTATTGAGGTGCTGGACGCCCGACTTCCCTTCAGCAGTGAAAACCCGATGGTTGCATCACTGCGTAAAGACACACCCTGCATCAAGATTCTTAACAAGAGTGATCTGGCTGATCCGGCGGTGACCCAACAATGGGTAGACCATATCAACCGCACTTCCGGCATGAAGGCCATTGCCGTCAATCTGAAGCAGCCGGACAAAATTCGCAGCATTCTGGCGATGGCACCCGCCATGGTTCCGGAACGAAATCTGGAGGTCAGCCAGCTGAAGGCCATCATCCTTGGTATCCCCAATGTGGGCAAATCCACCACCATCAATATTCTGGCCAGTCGCACAGTTGCCAAAACCGGCAATGAGCCGGCGGTTACCAGGCAGCAACAGAGAATCAAACTGCCCAATAATATTGTCTTGCTGGACACCCCCGGCTTCCTCTGGCCCAAGCTTGAGCCGGAGGATTGCGGCTATCGCCTGGCCATCAGCGGGGCCATCAAAAGCACGGTCATTGAGTTTGAAGATGTTGCCATGTATCTGGCCGAGTTCATGATGCAGCATTACCCGGATGCGCTACTGCAGCGTTACCAGCTTAGGGAAATCCCGCACACCGGAATCGAGCTGTTTGATATGATCGGTCAGCGTCGTGGTTGTATGCGCAGGGGTGGCATTGCCGATACCCATAAAGTTGCTGAAATTCTGATCAATGAGTTTCGCGATGGCCAGCTGGGTCGCATAACCCTGGAAACACCGGAAATGATTACAGCCCAGCTGCAGGCCATGGCGGCAGCAAAAGCGGCAAGGGAAGCAGAAAAGGCTGAAAAATAACCAGCATCTTTATCAGGCACTGAGGTTTGGACAATGTTAACCTCTCGATATTCACACCATTAAACAGGACTACAGGAAAATAATACCGATGAGAAAGTTGTTATTGGTACTTATGTTTGCATTTCCGGTGATGGCTTTTGCCAAAGCAACGGACGGCGCTCAAAATGCCAGTCGGTTTCAGGAAGGCACCCATTATAAAGTCGTTAAGGGGCTACCCACTTCTACCAGACCAACCGTGACCGAGCTATTTTCTATTTACTGCGGTGGCTGCTATCAGTGGGAAAAAGGACCACTGATTACCCTGAAGGCTTGGCTGGGTCAGCAGAACATTGAGTTCAGGCAGGCGCATATGAACTTTATGGGTGCGTATGCCAAGCAGGCCACCCTGGCATTGGCCATGACCCGGGGTACACCACGCCATAACGCCGTCAAACAGGCGCTGTTCAATCGCCTTCATGTGGCGCGCAAGGGTGACTGGCGAAATGATGCGGACTTCTTCCAGACCCTGGAAAAGGCTGGACTGAAACAGTCTGACTTCGAGGCGAACCAAAATAACCTGATGGTGATGAAGAGAGTACTGGACTGGCACCTGTATGGCGAATACGTTCATGCCGTTCCCGGCTTTCTGGTGAATAACCGTTACCTGATCAACATGGGCAGTTTGAAGTCTTATGACGATCTGAACGCACTGATCGTCTATCTGACCAAACTTCCAGTGGCAGAGCCACAATAAACCAGCGCTGATGGCTTTGCGGTGCCCCAACCGGAAAGCCAGAGATAACTTCGTGAGGAATCCAACCATTGGCTGCTGAACAGAACCCCAATAGCCTCTTTCAACGTTTGAAAGACAGCCCACTGCAAACCATCCACGACTGGCAGAATTTACGGTCCACCTGGTTCATTATGTTTGCCACCGCGCTCGTTCTGGAGCTATGCGCCCTGGGCTTTCAGTATATTCTGCATATGGATCCCTGTGAGCGCTGCGTCTATCAGCGGCTCGCCGTTCTGGTGTTGATGTTTGCACCATTGGTTATCATCATCTCACCAACCCATCTGTTTTTCAGGATCACAGGC
Source organism: Endozoicomonas sp. YOMI1 (assembly GCF_024606345.1). Taxonomy (GTDB): domain Bacteria; phylum Pseudomonadota; class Gammaproteobacteria; order Pseudomonadales; family Endozoicomonadaceae; genus Endozoicomonas. The sequence continues at coordinate 2,130 of NZ_JAHHPM010000415.1, read as the reverse complement.
TACAGTCTCTGGATCGCTGGCGCACTCTATGGGTTGAAGGAAGCCATTGCCCAAATGGCAGACTACGCCGAGTTTAATCCGTTTACTTCCAGCTGCAGCTTCCGCCCGGTCTTCCCTTTCGACCTGCCTCTCTATGAATGGTGGCCCTCCCTGTTTATGCCCACCGGACTCTGTGGTGCCGATGACTGGACCCTTCTTAGCCTGAACATGGCAGAGTGGATGGTCATAATTTTCTCAATTTATCTGCTGGCTGCAGCAACCTGCATTATCAGTTCCCTATACGCTATGTTCTTCAAGAAGCCATAAGGAATTGTCTCGAAATTAGTTCCGCATTTGACTGAGGCTTGTTAAGTTCGCGGGCTGCTGGCCGCAAAAGCACAAACGGCCTGCCTTTTTCGGGTGGCGGGAAGTGGGCAGCGCTTACTGAAATCTCGAAGTTATTAAATGACAGTTCCTAAGTGACTCTGCATCGGTTTTAAAAGTCGATGGCTTTCTACCAGCCAGGTAAGAAACTGAACATTCAGTTAATCCGTCAGTATGATGCATTTGAGCAACCGATGTCTGACGGGATTGATGGCGTCATTCTGGTGGGGATTCGTCCGGAAAACGACGATGCCCTGAAAGCCACCCGCAAAAAACAATCCTTGCCGATGGTCTGTGTCGATTACCAACACCATGAGTTTGATTGTGTTTATACCGACCTTGCCCGGATCTGTCAGCATGCCATTGATTACTTTATCAAGCAGGTCCATCAGCGCATTGGTTTTATTGGCGGGCAGGATGCCGGTAAAACCATTGATGTCAGAGAGTCCGCATTTCTGGAGTATGACCAGTCCCGCAACATGGTTAATGCCGGAGATATTTTTCGCGGTGACTTTTCCAATGCCTCAGGGTACCGCCTGGCCAAACAGATGCTGGAAGAAGATCACCCAAAAGCGTTTCTGGTTGCCTCAGACTCTTAATTCTTATTTCATTTTTCTGAATATTCCCAAACAAAAAATAGAAGCCAACACAAACCATGTCCAGCCAACAGCCAACAGCCAAAAGCCAAACTGGAAGGTGTTCGGTTGATTTAGAATCTGCTTGCATTGCTTACCAATACGTACTAATTTTCAATATTGATACGTGTAAGAGGCGGTTATGAGCAAACTGACACTGACTGTCGATCCTGAAGTGGTTCGGCAGGCAAAAATATACGCTGCAAGCCAGCAACAGAGTTTATCTGGCCTGGTTGAAAATTTTTTAAGGAGTCTTCCTGTTCAACCAGATAATAATAAGCCTGTGCTTCAAGGGGCTGTGGCTGATTTGGCAGGTATCATCAGAGAGGAAGATCTGGAAAGACTTGATGAATATACTGAATACCTGAAGGATAAATACCAATGATACGAACCTTGTTCCTGGATGCGGATGTAGTGCTTGATCTGTTGGCGAAGCGCGCTCCATGGTTTGTGCAAAGTGCTGATATTTTTTCCAGAATACAGGCGGGGCAGGTTCATGGTGCAACTTCAGTATTAGTATTTGCAAATCTCTTTTATATTCTCAGAAAGATTAAAGGTCAGAAAGAAGCCCTTGCTGCTATGCAAAAACTAAAAGGCCTGCTTCGTGTTATGGTTACCTCAGAAGCAGCTCTTGAACAGGCTCTCAACTCGGAATTTACTGATTTTGAAGACGGAATACAGTATTACACAGCCCAGAGCTGTGGAGCGTCTTTATTGATTACTCGAAATATCAAAGATTACAAAACAGAAACAATGCCGGTAATGACACCGGAGCAGTATCTTGAAAGTATTGAGTGTTATCAGTCCTTAGAGGCCAATTTATAAATCAAGTTGGTTACTGCGGCCTTGGCAAATGAGTCTGAAATGATTGTAGAAGAGCGGGTAAAGTTTCGAAGCGTCGGGCTTAAATCGAGACAAAAACGCAGCTATGGTTTTGATGAGATAAAAGAAGTTTCCTCAAGCTTCAGTAATTCATTAATGACTGAGTCTGAATATCGAATGCCTTGTTGCCGGAGATCATCTGTGATGGGTTTGAGTGGCAGGTTTTCCATCATGACTAAAGAGTAATGCTTCCACTCTCTTAATAAAGAGACCGGCCTTTGGGGTGAGGTCTCAATGCCTCTGGCCCTGA
>NZ_JAHHPM010000045.1 GCF_024606345.1 Endozoicomonas sp. YOMI1 | reverse complement strand
CACTCATCAGCCCGTAATGCTGTTCAATGGGAATATCCAGCCCCAGCAGCAGTTCGCCCGCACGGGCTTCGGCAGAATAGCCATCCATCTCACCAAACTGGACTTCAAGGTCAGCAACCCGCATACCTTCTTCTTCGGTCATTTCAGCCTTGGCGTAAATAGCATCCCGTTCGGCTTTTACTTTCCATAGCTCGGCATGCCCCATAATCACCGTATCGATCACCGTGTAGTGTTCTTGATAACTGCTGTTTCAGACAAGTTTGTTAAAAAACAGTTGAAAAAAATTGTGACCCGGCCCGCAAGGTTGACCCAGCAGCATTAAATCACTGGAGCACCAACGTAAGCATCACCCACTTGATAAGGAACTATTTATTGTCACTCTTGTCAATTGTTCAGTTCAGTGAAACGAGATTTCACATTTACAATAAATGCTGCTTTTTTGATAATTTCGAGGATTGAACCAGGAATGAATATAAATAATTCTGGCATGCCAACTTATCCATCAACAACCAGCCGTCCTGAATCGGCACGAAGAGCATATGTTGGCTGGACAGGCACGTTTGGTGGTTCTGCCATCAGAGCAGCCCCGGCCGGTCACAGACATTCAGCTGCTGCCAGTAATATTACCCCAGGTCTGACACAAAGCGGCACTATCCAGCAACGGTGGATTTCAGCAACCAGAACTCAGGTATCAGCGCCGGCGAGCTATGATCTGGGAAGCAGGATGGATCTGGGAAGCAGGATGGCAGATTTTGAGCAGTTGTCTGGCAAGCTTTTAGATATTTACAAACCACTGGATGAGATTCCACTAGTAGCGAGCCTTCTGGCGAATGAAGAATTAGCAAAAATTAAAGCTTTTACTCCGGCCAGGATCATCCGTGAGCTGAAGGAGTGGAACCGGGAATTGCAATTTAGTTTTGACTACCCTGTTTTTGACTCATCACAAACCATTACTGATGAATTTGCTGCCCACGTTCTGAAAGAATTCAAATCGAAAATTGACCAGCTGCTATCCATACCAAATTTAGAGCAGACCCTGAAAGACACCTTTATGGCAGTTGCCAGGATGATGCCTGGAATTCGTGCCAATAACAGGACTTATCAAGACACAAGGAGTGTTTCTTCTGTAACTGATCAAATCGCCATGGGAATGGAGCTGCAGCGGCTTATGAATAATAGTCATGGTGAACTCATCCATGTACTTTCCATGAGACAAGGTAGTGATGCTTATCAGAGATTAAAATCAGATCTGGATTTATGTATTAAGGATATTTCGAATTTACAGGCAAGTAGGCGATAATAACTGAGAGTCCTGAACAGACAACGGCTGGTACCGAAAGGCTTTCAAGTGTACGTCCGTCAGATAAGGAATGGTGCTCCAGTAGCATTTTAATCCAGTTATTTCATAAACGACTACCAGCAGAAAACCATCACCAACCGTTGCATATGCGTCAGAGAGCATTAAACTCTCTGGCTTTTAGCAATGCTGCCCATGCCCATCTTACTCCGTTGCCCCGTCTGTTATGAAGCGCTCAGGTCAGAACACAAAAGCGCTGTGTGCCAAAATCACCATCGGTTTGACCGGAAGAGCAAAATGCTTTGATGGTTCGCAAAGCCCTGCTTGACGGCACGAGAATTTCTCAAACTATTGAGGGTATGAACGCTGCAGCATGCCATCGGGCAGATTTTCACTATCAATACAGCAGACCTGCTAAAATACCTTTCGATGGAGCACCAAACGTCAATGATGGACAAGCATGTTAAATATCATGAAGTTTTGTTGTACTGATAATTATGGCTGCAGTTGTCGAAAAAGCGTTTATCCCTGTAATAATGCTTTCCATATTGCTGTGTGAAATAATTCGGTCTGTGTTCTCCCATGCCGCACCTCCACCCTATCAAGGTGTCACCGCAGAGGGAAATTATATCGGGCTGGAATATCATGGCTTTGATATCGTCGATGATGATCCTGTGCGGATGGCCATGCGGCAAAAAGGTCTGGAAAATATTTTTACTGGCAAAGGTTTTCGCTTGGCTTTTCCTGTGGAATCAGTAGCTGCTATTGAGTCGGCTAAACAGTTAAACGATAGAATCACATCTTTATCCGCCGGGATATCGGACTCTATTTTCTCTGCAACTTGGCAACAGCGAAAACCCTTTCGCCCGTTTAACTCCGATGTGAAACGATTCCAACTCTACGGCAGGCTTCCATCCCCGGCAAACCGCCCGCCGGTGTACAATGATGAAGGCCAGCCATTGGCAAAACCCGACTTAACCTCCAGTATTATCAAAAGAAATGAGGGGTTTTATAAAAACAATAACTGTTTTCTCTGCCACAGTGGCGTGAGTGCCGGTATTGTCAGTGCCGGTCAACCCAATGCCCATGTCGACCAATCAGGCTATGCTGCTGAGCTGGCTTTCCTGATCAGTTTTGCCACATTACTGGAAAGGCACCTTAACTTATTACAGTTGGTGTCATTCAACGCCATTGCCAGGGCCCGGTTCAATAACAAGCTCCTTGAATTAACCTACCTGTTTGATGATGTGAAAGCGGAAACACAACCGATTTTATCCAGGGCCCTGGTTCGTGGTGATAACATGGGGCCATACATCGTCTGGAAAAAGATTGCCAGACTGAAAGACCCGTCAAACAGCGGCTTACTGACCCTGCGCCCTGATGAAACATCCCCTCTCGATTACTTTTTTCAGGTGCCAGAGCTGCCCACCGTTATTTCCAACCCATGGTGGATAAGAAAATACAAGTCAACCAACTATCGCTATGCAGACCCGACCGAATATATTGTCCCACACTTCGCCCTCAACTTTACCAAGCAGTTTCCCGGGGTGAACGAGTACCATCCTCAACATGTTGCAGATATTTCCGAGGTTCTGGTCTATGCGGACAACACAACATCCCCGGCCTACCCCGGCAAGCTTGATGCAGAAAAAGTCAAACTGGGTAAACAGTTATTTCATAGTGAAACAACGTCCAGATCCGGTCACAGGCTGGATTGCTTTTCCTGCCATGGCCGTTACCAGAAAGAAACTGATTTTGATACCCCCGGGGGTTACACCGTTTACTACGATGATTTGGACCCGGACCGTAGATTGAAAAATGTCGGAACTGATCCTGAATACGCCAAGTTGCTGCTAACCTTTACCCCCCTGAACAAAAAGGGTGGCTTGTTAGCCCAGTTTTTTGATGACCCGGAACTGCTGCCCGAAGCCTTTTTGCCTGACAAAGCAGGCTACATAGCACCGCCATTGGATGGTGTATGGGCTTCAGCACCCTATTTTCACAATGGCTCTGTGCCCACACTATACCATGTCCTGAAAGCCGATGAGCGACCTGCTATCTGGAGTCGTACCAATACAGACCCCTTTGCCTACGACCTGAAAAAAGTGGGCCTCCTTTACCAGGAAAAAGATATCTCTTTGGAAAGCTATGCCCGCTGGAAAACCGCTGCCAAGGCCAACCCTCTGAGTGAGGAAGCCCGGGAATTCAGAAGATGGTACAACACATCCGGAATGGGGCGATCCAATCAGGGGCATGACTGGTTTAGCGCCATTCTGGACAATGACGAGATTTATGCCGTGGTGGAGTTTCTGAAGTCATTAAGCGGACCGACCATGAAAAATGGCATCCCGAAACCCAAACGGTATTATCAGCTTGAGCAATAGCGTCTGCTGAAATGATAAAACGGGTAAACCCCCAGTTTCTTGCCCTGAAAATTGCCACATGATAGATGGGTGTCCTTTTTTCTTCCTTTTTTCTTTGCCGGGATAGATATTCAAGTGCCGGTAATCCTTTACCCACCCGTTTGCAATTGACG
>NZ_JAHHPM010000414.1 GCF_024606345.1 Endozoicomonas sp. YOMI1 | reverse complement strand
AATATATTTTCATAGCTGAGGGTGGCCGAAAATAAATCGGCCATGAATATTTGTGTGCTTTGTGGTTCAAATCGCAGGGTGCCTTAAAGCCTACGTATGGCAAGGCTTTCACTCTTAAGATAGTGCCATTGGCTGCATAACCCATTTCTGTGACAAACCATGCAAACAAAGACAACATATGGAATGCCCTGGCGGAAACTACTGTTTATCGGTGCCATATTGCTATGCACTACAATGGCACTGATTCCTACAGCTATGGATCCGTTTGGATTTATCAACGACAAAGTGAAACATGCCATCGCGTTTTTTGTGCTGGCTCTGTTGCTTGACTGCTGTGCTTTTCCCTCTTACCGGTTTACCTGGTATAAGCCACTGGGTTTATTGGCCTTTGGGGTGTTGCTTGAGGTGTTACAAGATATGATTGGTTTCCGTAAGGGAAGCTCTGGCGATTTTACGGATATTTTATCTAACCTGGCCGGGATCACGGGGTACTTTCTGGTGGCGGCTATGGTTAAGCGAGTTTACAGGGTTGATCTGGCGAATGGAGGGGGCTGAGGTTTAAAAGCGTTGGAACCACAGAGCACACGAAGAGCACAAAGGAAAAGATAAGATAAGATTTTTTTGCTTTTTTCTTTTTTTCTTTTTTTCTTTTCTTTGTGCTCTTTGTGTGCTTTGTGGTTCAAAAAACAAACCCTCTCCGTCCATGACCGTTTTCTGTATAATCCCCACGCTCCCCACTCTATATTGAATGCCTGAACCTGATAAAGGATTACCGCCTTGTCCACGCTGGATAACCGTTTTAGCCGTTTTCTGTTTTATTTTCTGTTGCTAGTGATTACCTGGCTGCCACTGCCCTATGGCAGCAAGCCCGAGTGGGCCATGGGGATTTTGCAGGTAGGTGTTTTTATGCTGTCGGCTTTATGGTTGGCGGGGTATGGTTTTGGACATCTGTCGGTGCCCCCTGCTTTTCGCAAAGGTGCGGCGGTTTTTGTCGGGTTGTTGTTGGTTGCTTTCTGGGTTTGGGTTCAGTCATTGCCACTACCTGCAACGCTTGTGCAGCAGTTATCGCCGGTGGCCTGGTCGGTTCAGGTAGAAGCAGCCAGCGCATTAAACCTGCCGGTGCCGGGTTCTCTTTATCTTTCCCTTGATCCTTTTGCTTCTCAGGTGCATGCCCTATTATCGCTGGCCTATGCGCTGCTGTTTGCCATGGTGCTGCTGCTGGTCAGTGATCCTGAACGGTTGCGGGTGATTGCCTGGGTGTTTGTAATTTCCGGGACATTTCAGGCGTTGTTTGGTTCTCTGAGTACTTTGTCTGGCGCAGAGGTTTTGTTGTTTGGGCCGAAAGAGACCGGTCAGGGTGTAGCTTCGGGTACGTTTGTTAACCGTAACAGTTTTTCCGGCTGCCTGGAGATGACGCTGGCGGTGGGCATGGGGCTTCTTCTTGGGCAGTTGAATGAGCGGCGTGCTCATGACTGGCACGAGTTCTGGCGCCAGACCCTGAAAACCCTGTTGAGCAATAAGGTTATTTTACGAACCGCCATCGCCATTATGGTGGTTGGGCTGGTGATGGGGCGTTCCCGTATGGGAAATACGGCGTTCTTTTCCAGCCTGATGATTACCGGGGTATTGTACGTTATTTGTCGTAGAAAGCTCACTCGCGGGGTGGTGATTCTGTTTGTCAGCCTGTTTGTGATTGACACCATTATTGTTAGCCAGTGGTTCGGGTTGGAAAAGGTGGTTGAAAGGTTGGAACAAACCAGTGCACAAACCGAAACCCGTGATGATGTGAACCCGCAAACGTTGGCCGCTATTCCCCAGTTTGCCCTGACCGGTTCTGGCGCAGGCGCTTACTATACGACTCTCCCACAATATCATGATGGCAGCTGGCGTGGCTTTTATGATCTGGCCCATAATGATTTTCTGCAATTCCCCCTGGAGTTTGGTATTCCAGCTTATGCCATTCTGGGGTTGATGGTGCTGTTTAGCGCCTGGCAAGCGATTCAGGCTATGCGGCAGCGGCGGAATATGCTGATGGTGGGGATGGGGTTTGCGGCGTTTATGGGGATTCTTTCGATAATGATTCATTCGTCGGTGGATTTTAATCTGCAGATTCCTTCGAATGCGGCGTATTTTGTTTGCCTGATGGCGTTGGGGTGGTTGGCTCGGTATTTGCCGACCCTGGCGGGCGCTGCCCGCCGCCCGCCTCCCGAAAAAGAAAAATAAAAGCTTTCACAGGCTCCTATTGCATCAAGGCTAAATCAACCAGCAGTTTCTCTGCGCTTTGCCTTTGTCGCATAAAGGCGATGATAAAAGCTTTGTGGAATTGCAGGTCGAGCCGGTACAGCACTTTGTAATTCTCAAGCAGATTGAGTTGGCGATAATCTTGTATGCCGATCAGGGACAACTCAGGGCAGGCCGGGCGATAGGGTACCTCTTCGATGAGTTGTTGGCTCTGCTGAACCAGGCTGGTGATGAGAAGGTTGAGCTGATCGGGTGAAATAAACAGGCTCATGTATGCTTTGAGCTGGCGTAATGTCTGAAATGCAGTTTCTGTTATTTCGACAATAACGGGCTCTTCCATCAGGCTTCATCGCTCAGGCGCTTGAGGGCTTCTTCCGGTGTCAGGGTATTGTTTTCACGAATATCCCGTTCGGCACGATTGGCCAGTTTCAGCAGGGCGATGGCTTCATCTCTCATGCTGGCTTCCTGCTCAGAATAGATACGGTAAACAGGCCGGCCGTGTTGGGTAATACGGAGCGGACCGTCCATAACATCCAGCTTTGCGGCATTTTGTTTAAGATAGCTAAGGGTTTGAGTTTCCATGGTGTTCTACCTATAGGTCTGTTAATGGTCTGATTATAGTCTGCTCTGTTGGTCAGCGATAAAGATTTAGGCCAAGATCTGATTTATATAACTACTTTTCTTACCTTTTTCGGATCATGGACAACGGCTGAAAAGATGATCGATATTCACAACCATATTATTCCCGCCATTGATGACGGCCCCGATACCCTGGAGCAATCCCTGGAACTGCTGCGCATAGCCGAAGCCAATGATATCCAACGGATGGTCTGTACGCCCCACATGCATCCCGGTCGTTACGATAATGATATCACCACCATTGCCCCCGCCTTTGATGTGCTGGTTGGCCATGTCCACCAGGCAGGCATTAATGTTCAGCTGGCCATGGGAGCGGAAGTGCGGTTTAGCGATGAGTTGATGTTCCAGCTGCGCCAGGAACGTATTCCAATGATTGGTAAATGGGATAGTTACGACTGCCTGCTGCTGGAAATGCCCCATAGTAATATTCCAGTGGGTATTGAACATATGCTGGAGTGGCTGGATCGCCAGCAGGTACGAGCAGTAATTGCCCACCCGGAACGGAACAAGGAGCTGATGGCCTATCCGGAACGCATCTTTCCATTGGTGGAGCGGGGTGCATTGTTTCAGGTGACAGCCGGATGCATTATCGGTTCTTTTGGTGTAAAGGCACAGACTACGGCTCGCTGGTTGCTGGACCATGAATTGGTGCAGTTTGTGGCTTCTGATGCTCATCACTGTAAACGGCGGCCACCTGCAATGAAGGCTGCTGCGGAGGTGCTGGATGAGTGGTATGGCAAAGCGGTTCGGGATCAGTTGACTTTGACCAATCCGGATTTGTTGACGTTTTCGCTTTTTAATGGCTGATGGATTTTTTTGAACCACAAAGCTCACAAAGAGCACAAAGAAGAGCTTTTCTTTTCCTTCGTGCTCTTTGTGAGCTTTGTGGTTTAAATAATCTTTTAAAGGAACATAAATGATAAAACGCTGGCTCCTTGCATTACCCGCCATTGCCGTACTGGCACTGGCCATAAACACATCCTGGAATCTGATTCAGTCTGAAATCTGGCGTTATCAGACTGAGGACTTTCTGGCGTTCTGGCAGGCAGAGCTAAAGGAAGACAGTAACTATGAGATCAACCAAAGGGATTATGACGTGACCATCAAGGGCATCGAGAACGCCCTGGCCAGCGCACCATTTGCCTCGGAACTGCGAGGCTTAAAAGCCAGGGTGCTTGAGCAGGGCTTCCAGCACGGTTTAACGCCAGCCAATACGATTGAATCCGTCGATTTAACCGCCTGGAAGGAGGCCATTCTGGCCAGACCCGCCTGGCCCTATAGCTGGAGCGCCTATGCCAGCGCCCGCTCACAGCACTCCCTGATTGAAAAAGAGTTTGAGGCCGCCCTGCTTCGCGCCGATGAGCTTGGCCCCTGGGAGCAGAAGGTGATGGAAAACGCCACCATCCTGGGCAGATATTATCGCGGCTGGTTAAGCGAGTCGGTTCAGCAGAGGTTGGACGACAGCAGTGCGCGGCTGGCAAAGCTTTACCCCTGGCGGGCGAAGCAGTTGGATAAGCAGTATCCGCTGCCTTAGGAGCTGTCCTGAAATAACTTCGACATTCCTACAGACGCTACCCGCTTCCCGCCGCCCGCTTCCCGAAAAGCTGGAACCACTTGTGCTTTTACGGGCAGCGGGTGGCGGGAAGCGGGCGGCGGCATTTTCCCAGTCTGAATGAAATGATGAAGTTATCCCGGGACAATTACTTATTTCTGAAGATTCTGAAGAAATAAAAGTCCTGAATGGGCGACAGGGTCAGATTAATGGCCTGTTACCCATTTACACCACTCGCTACGAGATAATCCTCACACTCATCATTATTGATAAAAACTCTCTATCACAATATGGTATCGACTCACTTGCCCACGCCCACTAAACAGCCACTGATGATGAATGCTCTGCTTCTTATGGCGATCATATTGAGTCTGTTAAGCTGGGGATTCGTTATGGCCTACAACAGCCTTTTCGGTTGGCTCGGCCTGATTGTTGTTTCTCCTTATGCGGCGTATCTGTGTCATAACAGGTTGCACCCGGAAACACGCCCAAGTTTCTGGGTAGCCTACTGGCTATTCCTGGGGTTTCCGTTCACTATTAATGCACTGTATGGCTCTCTCTGGTGGCTGGCTTACTGGCCGGTGACCTTTGGCAATATATGGGCTTTGAATGTGGTCAGAAAAAATAAAGCCTGATGGTTAGCATTTGCCCACTCCGGATTGCTCCGGATGTTTCAATTATCCTTGGAATTGTACGCTGCCAGAGAACGGCCACACCGGAATGAATATGGATGACCTGATCACCAGGTTGCAGGAGATCCCGCCTGCAGCCTATCGTTTTACTTTTTTTGCCGCCCTGGCCTTTGCCCTGTTTATGGCGGTGATTCCCGGCAGTGCCGACCCCACCGGCTTTGTTAATGACAAGTTTAAACATGCTGTCACGTTTCTGGTGTTGTTTATTCTGTTTGATCTGGCCTATCCCACCGCTGACATGCCTTGGTGGAAACCGGTTGGACTGCTGGCCTTTGGGGTATTTATTTGAGCTGTGTCAGAAGATGACCGGGTACCGGAGCTTCAGTGTTGGGGATATTCTGGCCGATGGGGTAGGGATTTTGGGGTATCTTGGATTGTATGCTGCGTATCATGGTAGCCCCTAAAACCTGTTTTTCTATCAACAATAAACAGATTTACAATGATGACCAAAAAACATTCTGAACCATTGGCAAAAATAGTCAGCGATGCTGTCAGTGAAATTACCCTGGGTCAGTTTCCTGAACTCCCCCTGATGGGACGAACGGGTTTGCTCAACGATTTTATGTATTCGTGGAACAAACGATTTAATATCAGTTACGACTTTAAGATGCTGGATTTTGCCAGAGGTCTTGCCAATCCTGACAATGAAGCCGTATTTACAGCAACAGCATGTGCTTCCAGGGATGAAATCAGGGAATATTTCACAAGATACATACAGGTGTACTGTAAAAGAGATACAAGAGTTATTCTGAAACTGTCTTATAACGACAATGGGAAGACCGCGCAACAAAGAGAATGCCCAATTGCCAGACGGTGTTTATCGCA
>NZ_JAHHPM010000413.1 GCF_024606345.1 Endozoicomonas sp. YOMI1 | reverse complement strand
GCTCGGCAATCGCTCGTTCAACGCTCGGCTCGTCCCAGTTAAGGTCTGCCGCCATATAGCCTTTTGGCATCCTGAAGATACCAATCAGATTCCCATGACCGGTGGTCAACAGATACAGAGCCAACAGTCTGGCTTTATCTGACAGCGGCTGAATATCATCACTGATCCAGAACTGGCTGGAGACCTTGCCAAACTCTTTCATTGGTCAACTCCTGCCAGTGGTGCTTCTTTTGGAAAGTACCTCGCCGCCTGCAGGGGATTCTTCTGATTCAGGCTCATCCACTTTTTCAGAAAGATCACCACGTTTTTAGCCTCACCCGGCTGGTCCCAGCGATCGATCATGTAGTGAAACGCTTTCAACAACTGTTCGCCCACATCAATATCCGGATTTTCCCAGCACAACTCTTCATACAGTGATGCCGAGGTTGGCATGGCGGGCTGTCCTGCCAGTGGCCACAGAATGTCCTGCCAGCATTGTGGCTGGTCGGGGATACCCAGTTCGTCGGTATGGATCATGGGGTACCTCCTGCGGTGCGAGCGAAGAGGTTGGCTGGTGCTCTGAACTGAGTATGAGGCTGAGATTGGCTCATCACATCTTTCCTTGAGAATTGGTTTTTATCGTCATAGCTTTGCTTATTCAAAGATTATCAAGAGAATGCGTTGCTTTTAGATTATTTGTAAATAGCCCGACTCATCCAAAGCGAACTCTCGCCCTTAATCAATGGCTCCTAGCCGTGTACTATTTTGCTTATGGATAATGAATAACAGTAATTGGAAAAGAACGTGACAAACTGGACAGATCGGGTCAAAAGCAAAGCCCAAGAGCAAAATCTGAAAAATGTCGATATCGCCCGCGCCGTGGGTTGCACGGAAGGGACATACAGTTTGTGGATGAGTGGCGCCCGGAATCCGAAGCTGAATAACAAAATCGCCATCGCTGACGTTCTTGGCGTTTCCATTCACTGGCTGGAGACCGGCGAAGAGCTGCCGGACCCGAAAACCCTGCCCTACATCAGCCTGGATAAGGCGAGCGCTTTCTTTGATGAACTCGATGAAAGACGACAGCAGGTACTCTCGGAGTCGGCCATCTGCATTATTGAGTCGGACCACAAGAGCTTTCTGTTACGGATGGAAAACGACACCATGGTCAACCAGACCCCATCCGATATGGCGATCAGTATTCCCAAAGGTGCCAAAGTTCAGGTGGATACCGTAATTGCCCCTGAACCGGGGAAGATCCTGCTGATAGAACACGACGGTGAACTTTCGCTTCGCCTGTGGAACCCGATCAGCAAGTCGCAACACAGTCTGCGATTCATCAATCGGCTGTACGGCACTTTTGATCTTAACTATGCGGGGGATATCAAGGATATCTACAAGGGCACTGCCGTCGGTGTCAGCTTCCTGTTATAACGGCCAGCCGATCACCAGCACACCAGGCTGCTGTCCATAGACCTTGATGCAGCGGCCATCGACAATTTGCCGGTCGTCTTCCCAGAGAATCCCATTCAGGGCATCACAATACAGCTTGGCGATATTGTCGAAGTCCGGCTTCACCGCCGGGCATATGCCCCCTGCCTGCGCCTGACCGGCTTTCGTCCCTGACCAGCTTGATGGAATCGGAAAGACCGCCACCACCAAAAACTTTGCAATTATATAAATATGAAAAACATTTAATTTACAAAAATAAGGAATCTTTAATGGACGCAGTCACCCGCGATCTCAACCGGCACCTCAATGCCATTGACGACAGGGAAGCCCGTGAAGAGACCATCAAGTCCGAGCTGGAACGGGTTGAAACCCACATTCAGGCACAGAGATCACAAGCCCATTATCATTGCCGGTTTTGGCGTTCTGACCCCGGGCAACTTCCTGACCTTTCTTACCCTGGAAGAATTCCACCCCATGCAGGGCTACCGCTGGCTGGCAGTAAAGCAGCTGGTACATGACTGCAACGACGAACACTCCCGGCTCTCCGGCTGGGACATTATCAACTATGCGAGCAAGCGAGGTTATTGCCGTGGTTAATGAGATAAAAACTGAAGCGATAAACCGGCTGGAAGAATCCGTCGTTACGGGTATCATTGACTGGCTGAACATCAACCAGTACACCTACGACTACGGCAAGGTCTGCATTCTGAAAGACCAGATCGCCAGCAGTATCACGCCGGATATGACCGTGCTCCAGATCTATCGGGTTATCAGGGATGAAATCGCTGCCTGGCGTAAAGACCCGAAAACGGCAGATGCCGTAATCGTTGATTTCCGCGCCTGGTGCGAACTGCACCGCACATTATCCAGTGCATTGGAAAAGAGTTTCCGAATGGAAATTGCTGACCAGGTACTCCTATGCCTCCATTGATGATGTGGTTGCTGCAGTTCAGCCGGTTCTGCATCGTTACGGCCTGAGCTACTGGTTTGAACAACAGCAGAGCGGACCATCCATCACTATCACCTGCAATCTGGGTCATGTATCCGGCCACTCCATCTGTAACACAGCCACCGGCTCTGTGGATAACACCGGCAACAAAAGCGCTCTGCAGCAGATCGGTTCTACCGTGACTTATCTCAAGCGTCAGACCCTGGTAGGTATTCTGGGCGTGGCCTGCACGGACGATGACACCGATGGTTATGTGCCCGATATGAATGGAGATACTCAACCGCAGACTCAGGCCCACTACCCCGATGCAGACTTCCAGCGTCTGTTACCGGAATGGCGGGCATCCATTGAGTCCGGCCAACAGAGTGCAGATCGCATTATCCGCAAAATCAGGTCCAAAGCGCCACCCACCCCACAACAAGCACATCAACTGAAAGCCATCCAACCACGAGGCCATTAAATGGACATTCTCGATATTCAACAGGGGACGCCGGACTACAAGAAGAAAAAGAGACCGCCTGATGGCCGCATCCCTGAACCGTGTCACCCTGATTGGCAGACTGGGCAGAGACCCGGACTGCAAAGCCACTGCCAATGGTGATGCCGTCACCATCCTTTTCCTGGCCACCGAAGAGAGCTGGAAAAAAGACGGCCAGAAACAGACCCGCACCGATTGGCATCGTGTTGTGCTGCATGGCAAGACCGCCGAACTGGCGGCTCAGGACCTGGCCAAAGGCCACAGAGTCATGATCGAAGGCCAGCTCCAGACCCGCAAATGGCAGGACCAGAACGGCCAGGATCGTTACCAGACGGAAGTCGTGCACAACGGCTTCAATGGCAAGCTCCTGTTCCTGGAAAAGAACCCCAACAACCCACAGCCTCAGCAGGCTCAAACCCAGCCACAGCAAAGAGCATCACAAAACCAGTATGCCAATGCCCGTAATGGCGCAACACAGCAGCCCGGCCAGAGCCATTACGAGCAGTACGATGAATACGACAGCTCAATTCCATTTTAAGGAGACAAGGATGTCCAAACTGACACTGGAAGATATTTCCCTGAGCCCGGCCATTAGCGGTCTCGCCCGATCTTCTGACGGTGAAGAGCACTTGATAGCCGAAGAGCTGAGAGCCAGAAGAAGTGCCCAGGCCAATATCACCACTCTTGAGCAGGCGGAACTGAAAATCCGTCGGGCCGGCATTGTTCAGGATGAAAAGGTAGAAGGTAAGCAGTTATTGCAAAGTATGCGGGCTGAGTATCAAAGACCCAACGGATTCTCTCCATAAGCAGATTAACCGGCATGGATTTATTGCGGGAAAAGACTTTTCCGAATCGTTTCGGAAAAGTATCGGAGGCTGGCCGGGCAAGGTTTACCACTTCACAATCAATGCCGCGAACCACCACATGATCCCCGTCAGGTGAACAAGTTACTGGAAGCGGCAGGACTTCAAATCAAAATCGATAGCCTGTGGGTACCCACCGATCAGGGCCAGCCTCTGTGTGAAATCCTCGATACCGGAAAAGCCCATAACAGTGGTGCGCCAGTAAAACAGGTGAAGTGGTATCAGACCGTACTGGATCGCTTGCAACCGGCTCTCCCCGATGAATCCAAAACTGAATCGATCGATCAGGATTGCCGCTATGCTGATCCTGCACCTGAATCGGAAATAGTTGGCTCTGATACCGATGAAGAGCCAGTACAAAGAAAACAAAAACGCAAACGTAACCGCTACGAGCTGGATGATTACTTCTCCCTGGTAGAGCTGGGCGAATTTATTGGTCGCAGCCGTCAGCATGTGGTGGAGGTACTGGAAAAGCACCGGCTCATCAAATGGACTGGTCAGGGCAAAAGAGGCAAGTACCTGTTTACCGATAAAGGCTGGCAGTTCGGCCTGATGTACGACCCGACGGAAACCTTGTTCCACAACCGCAACAGTAAGCGACTGACCACCAGTAATGCCCAGCCTGTGTTGGGGTACGACATTCTGAAATTCTTTTAACGGGCGTGCGACATGGATGCGCTGATTTCCCAGCCTGACCTGATGGCGTGGTCGGGCATTAAACAAAAAGCGGCACTGGTCAAATGGATGGTTCAAAACCGGATACCGTTTTACTACGGACGTAATGGCGAAGTGGTCACCACCTACGCCGCCATTAACCAGCCATTGATCGGCACCGAGATACAACAACCCAAAAAACAACCACTCAAATTCCTATAGGAGATGTATTGATGGGAAGACCGCGCAACAAAGAGAATGCCCAATTGCCAGACGGTGTTTATCGCA
>NZ_JAHHPM010000412.1 GCF_024606345.1 Endozoicomonas sp. YOMI1 | reverse complement strand
TAAAGACCAGGGTAGACATCCCGCCACAGGGGCATGGCTCTGTATCACTTAAAAGCGTGGGGGCTTTAAACAGTTTTGAATAATCTATGATTATCTACCATAGTCCTTTGTTATGGATAAGAGATTAGTCAAGATTGGTGAAGCTGCCCGCTTATTGGGTACTGACCGCTCCACACTCAGACGGTGGGAGAGTACAGGCGAGTTACTGCCCGCCAGAAAAACCAAGGGAGGGACTCGATACTATGACGTATCCGAGTTGATGGGTCTCAGTAATGAGTCCGTCCCGACACTTTGCTACTGCCGTGTATCCAGTCATGACCAAAGGACAGATCTTGACCTGCAGCAAGAGCTGCTGGAAACATACTGCGCTGCCAAAGGTTGGCGAACGCAAGTTATTCGTGACCTTGGCTCAGGCATGAATTATAGGAAGAAAGGGCTCAACCAGTTACTTGAGTTGATTATGAAACGCCAGATTACAAGACTGGTGTTAACCCATAAAGACAGGTTACTCAGGTTTGGTGCAGAGCTGGTGTTTTCACTCTGTGAGATACAGGGCATTGAGATCGTTATCATACATAAAGGCGACCAACCCTCATTCGAGGGGGCCGGCCAACCGGAAGAACTTGCCAATGATGTACTGGAAATCATTACCGTTTTTAGTGCAAGACTGTATGGCAGCCGAAGCAAGAAGCACAAAAAAATGCTGGAAACCCTGAAAGATGTTGCTGGCACACAAGATTGAATTGCGACCAACCGAGCAACAGGCTGATTATCTGGATCGTGCCTGCGGTTCCCGTCGTCATGCCTTCAACCAGTTACTGGCTCACTTTAGTCAGGAAGGGGTCAGGTGGTCGAAGCAGGCTGCCCATGAAAAATATAAAGAACTTCGAATTGAATTTCCCTGGTATGCAGAAGTCAGTCAACGTGTAACAAGTAATACCGTCGATGACCTTCATAATGCATTTACCCATTTTTTTCGCCGGGTGAAAAACGGCAATAAAGCAGGATACCCAAGGTTTAAAAAACGCGGGTTAAACGACAGCTTTTCCTTGCGTGAAAACCTTCGCTGCCAATCAGAAGCTAAAGCTCTCGCTGAAACGTCTGGGACAAAAACAACGGGCGTTAAGCCGCAAAACGAAGGGACGCAGCCGCTCTGCGAAAGCCAAGCGAGCCATTGCCAAACTTCATTATCGTGTGAGTAACCAGCGATTGGCTGTATTGCATGAGGTTAGTGACTATCTCACTGCCAACTTCAGGGTCATCACCATTGAAGATCTGAATGTGAGCGGTATGACGGAAGTCCGCCCCACGGAAGGCCGCCCCACGGAAGGCCGCCCCACGGAAGGCCGCCCCACCAGAAACCGTAAACTGGCCAGAGCCGTTAATGATGCAGGCTTTGGAATGTTGCGTCAGTTTATTGAGTACAAGGCAGCATTACGAGATTGTCAGGGGTAGTTGCTGACCGTTTTTTCCCAAGCTCTAAGCGGTGTTCTGTTCCAGGTTGCGGCTTCATAAACGACAACCTTTTTCTATCCGTCCGGGAGTGGGAGTGCCCAAACTGCAAAACTCATCATGATCGTGACCATAATGCCAGTGTGAATTTAGATAATTATGGTCGAGGCGACCCCGTCGAGACACGTTACAGCTCGACGGGGTCGCCCAGACCCTAAACCCTACATAAGAGTGGCGTAAGACATATTTCTGTATGCAGCTGCGTTGACGGTGTAGATAAACCCAGATAATCCTGATTATCGTAGGTTTTTAGTAACGGCAGAATTGAGATGATTACGATCTGTTCGCAGTAAATCCATTACTGGACACTTTCATTTTCAGAAAAGACCCCTTCAAACAGTGCTGTGGACAGGTAACGCTCTCCTGAATCAGGCAAGATAACCACAATAGCCTTACCTTTATGCTCTGGTTGTCCTGCAACCTTAAGCGCAGCACTCACTGCGGCACCGCCGGAAATACCCGCAAGGATACCCTCTTCCCGCATAAGCCGATGGGCAGTCTCCATGGCCTCTTCATTGGAAATCTGTTCTACCTGATCCACCAGCCTGAGATCCAGGTTTGCCGGAATAAAGCCAGCACCAATCCCCTGAATTTTATGGGGTGCAGGCTTAACCTCTTCGCCCGCCAGGGTCTGGCTGATGACTGGAGAAGCACTGGGCTCAACGGCAACGGATTTGATCTTCCTGCCCTGGATTTCCTTGATGTAGCGGGATACACCGGAAATGGTTCCCCCCGTACCGACACCGGCAACAAAAATATCGATATTGCCCTCCAGAGCATTCCAGATTTCCGGACCGGTGGTCTCTTCATGAATTCGCGGGTTGGCTGGATTTTCAAACTGCTGCAGTAACAGGAATTTTTCCGGGCTTGCTTCCGCCAGTTCCTTCGCCCTGGCAATAGCCCCGGGCATGCCTTTTGCCGGTTCAGTCAAAATGATAGTGGCACCAAGGGACTTCATGACTTTACGACGTTCAAGACTCATGGATGCGGGCATGGTCAGCGTCAGCGGTATTCCCCGGGAAGCGGCGACAAATGCCAGGGCAATACCAGTATTGCCACTGGTGGGTTCAATCAGTTCCATACCTGGCTTCAGCTTTCCAGAGCGCTGGGCATCCCAGATCATACTGGCACCAATGCGGCATTTGACACTATTGGCAGGATTTCTGGACTCAATTTTCACATAAATCTCGTGACCTTTTGCCAGACGGTTCAATTTAACCAGTGGCGTGTTACCAATAGACTGGGAATTATCTTGATAGACCAGGGTCATAAAGCTCTATTCCTTGTAGTGCAAAAAAAATATCTCTGTTTTTGTATAGGCACTGCTCAATGCCTTGATTTTTTATAACTTGAGATTATCCCTGCCATCTTGATGCAGTAAAGTAATATAAAATTATAGATTTATATAAAATATCTATAATCCGCTATCAGGGAGGCGTTACTGTTTGGAGTCACAAGATGTGATGTGCTAGCTTGCAGGATAATAAAGCGCCTCATGGGCACAACACGAAATGTTGCCTGCTGATTACTTATGATGTGAGATGGATGAGAGATGATTGCAGGCACACTGTCAGTCAGACAGCAGGGCCGCTACAATATCAGGATTTTCACAGTCAAGGGCAACGTTGAGGGCTTCCTGCCAAGTGGCTGGACTGACAATATCGTGCATGGCTGCCTGATTTTTCAACCAGTACACTGTATTAATATTGCTGTTCTGTATTGCTTCGAGCAGCTGTACCCGCAGCCTGTTCTTATCCAGCGCTGGCTGAGGTAGTTGTGGATTTGCCTGGTGACTGCTGCCAACGGCCTGGTCAGCTTCATCTGCCCCGAACTGTGCTTTTATCTCCTGTGCCTTTTTGGGCATTCCCCTGAGTATATAGAGTCTCATCACGGTATCGATCAGGGCGGAATTGACAATACCATGGCTGAAAAAAAGCCGGGTAAATGCCATGATTTCGCCGAACTTTATCATACCCATACCCTCAGCCTTAGGCAGTGTGTTTTGCAGCACCTCCTTCAGGATTTTCCGGCCAATATCACGAACGGCTACGTCTGGCATAACCAATTCCAGCAGCTTTTGGGCTTTTCCGGCATCTCTTTGCTGAGCTGACTGCTGGAGGGCCGTTGCCAATGTGGATATATCCAGCTGCCCCCCGTAGACGGATTTGAACTCTTTTGCCAGATGTAACTCTGACCTTTGAACACTGATCTGCATGACCGCATTGACCAGCTCAGGAACAGTGATTCCCTTACCCAAAAAAACTTTGACAAAATTTACCAGTTGTAAATATCTGTCATAACTCATATTCAAGGCACGAGGTATGATTTTTTGCAGGACATTATCCAGTACCATTCTGGCAACCGCCTGAGAGGCCGGGTCGGACGATGACAATTCAAGTAAAAGCCCGGCCTGGTGGGCATTTAAGGTTTCTGCGGCCTTCTCCAGGGCCTCTTTCAGACTGTCTGCGGTCAGGATAGCGCCATGATCATTGACCAGCCGTTGTGCCAGAGGTAAGTTCCTGTTGCGGATTGATGCTTCCAGTGTCACTGGGATTGGGGGATCCAGCTGTGCTTTGGCATCAGGTGGTAATGGTAAAGACGAATCTACCAATGGCCCCCGGCTTTGTACTTTAGCACTAAATAAAGTTTGTCTGATTCGGGTATTTTGCTTGCCCTGAGGCGTATCAATGTCAACCGGCTTCAGGTCAGCGGTTTCAACTTCACTACTACTACTGTTGTCAATGATCAGCTCGGATTTGCATGTAGGGCAGTCCGGGACGTGTTCATGGATTCTGTATGTCACCGCCAGGGCGGCAGAGGCAATTTTCCAGTCTTCAATACACTTGTGGTGAAATGCATGGCCACAGCGAGCAACAACGATTTTCTTTTCAAATTCCTCCAGGCAGATGGGGCATACATCTTTATCGTCACTACTGATGCTTGACGAAGAAGCAGCCAATGAAGCCATGGCCGATGAAGCAGTATTGGTAACTAGCACAATTAAATTCTTTTATAACTGTATTTCCAATTCTGACAGCAATGGGAGCGAGAAGTTTCAGAGACCGTCTGTGTAGGGGCAACCATTGATTGCCCTCTCCCAACAGCCATTTATTAAACAAAGTCATCCAGTTTTGCCAATGGATTCTTCCTGTAATGATGTTCAATACGCTCTTCAACTTCGGATGTGGCTGCTTTCCCACCCAACAGCTGCCATTGCTTTGCCTGGGCCAGATCATTGTCAGATACCGCCGCCATTAAATTTTGGTTAAGTTTGTCCTGAGGATAAAACTCCGCCAATACTTTATAGTATTCGTCAACCTGAAAAAAATCATTTTCTGCAGCGAATCTTAACTTGTCATCCAGAAACTTGTCGTCTATTTGGCCACCGAATTGAATCCAGGCTTTGATATTCTCAGCAGATGTCTGCAAAGCCATGGAACGTCTCAGGCAGTAATCTTTTTCCTCTTGAGTAAACGTGCTGATACCTAGCTTTAACAGCGTCCGTGCGGCAGTAAAATCCCCTGAATTAGCAACCTCACTGCGGACTTCCGGAATTATTTTCTCAATTTTCGGCCCACCTGCCTTCAACGCCCATTTTGCTGCTTCCGTATGGCCCATAAATACCACCTCTCTGAAAAATTGCTCAATAGGATCATCTTCATAGATTTCCCGACTAAGTGAACGAATATAAAAAAGGAATTCAATATAAGATAAATTTATGCCTGGTTCTTTATGATATGGTCTAAACAGACGTAATAGACTTTTTAACTTATCATCAACTAACTTACCATGATGATCGGATAAGAAACTCGGTTGTATTTGTCGATGACATCGCTTTGAGAGTCTCAGGCTCTTGGCGTCGATTGAAATCATTGACACATCAAGTAATGCCTTTCTGATCACTCTTGCTGATAATTCTTGCAGTGATTCAGTTCCGGTTATTTCAGGCTCACCTGAATTTATTATATAAGTTTTAAGAGTATCTAAATCTTCAGCTTCCAGAACCCTTACATATTTAAAATAGGCATGCGTTTCTTGCAGCGCACGGGCTTGCTCTTGTGCAAGCCCGGGTTCCTGTCTATGTTGATGTGCTGATAGTTCAGCTATAGTGAGATTAGCAACATTGTCAGGTAACATTTTCTGGTTTTCAAGCTGAAAAATATTCCTGCTTCAGACCAGATTTCTGCAAAAAGTTTCCCAAATCCATATCACAACAGCGAACTGAAGAAACGATCAACCACTTTGGTAGCCGCCCCGTAATACTGTTCATCAAACAAGGAGCCATGATTGCCCGGCTCAAGATTCAATTCCACCGTCTTTGCTCCGGCAGCAGCTGCCTCCTGAAAGAACCCGGCAGCTGGATAGACGTTCCCCGACGTACCAATGGAAACAAAGAGATCACAGACGGACAGTGCCTGATAAATCTCATCCATCCGTAAAGGCATCTCACCAAACCAGACAATATGTGGGCGGAGATTACCGACAACACCGCAGCATTCACATTGAGTGTCGACGGTAACATCCTGATCCCAATAAAAAACCTGCCCTGTCTCCTGGCAGTGAACTTTCAACAACTCACCATGCATATGAATCATTCGGTTGCTCCCTGCCCGTTCATGGAGATCATCAACATTTTGCGTCACCAGAAGAAAACTTCCGGAGAAATGACGTTCAAACTCGGCAATTACCTGGTGAGCACGATTTGGTTCAACGGAGCTCAGCTGCCGCCTTCGGTCGTTGTAAAAGCGTTGCACCAGCGAGGGATTTCGAGCGTACCCTTCAGGTGTCGCCACATCCTCAACAGGATGATTCTCCCAGAGCCCGTCACTGGCCCGGAATGTTCTGATTCCGGACTCGGCAGAGATACCCGCACCGGTCAGTACAACAATGGATGAATAGGGCAAACTAACCTCCCGTTAATTCAACGACGGTATTTAGCTGTAAAATGTATGGCTTTGCGGGTACCGGCAGCAACCTCAATACGAAGCTGATCCGGCTTTTCCAGCGTGGCGCCCTTAACACTGTCAAGCTTTATCAGGTTGGCATCACGCTCTCTTATCAACAGCGTAATACTGTCTTGCTGATCATTAGAGACCGTTGCCTGCCATTGTACCACCAGCTCTTTAACGCTCTTTTGTTCAACATCAATACGGGTCCGCTCAACACGAACGGCCAGCGCTTCTCCCATGGTCAACCAGGCGTTATCACCAGCGGTGGTTTTCGGTAACCAAGAGTGACCACTGATGATATAGCCCCCATCCGGATCCTGCTCATACAGACGAACCTGTGCTGGCGGGAGATCCAGGGGTGCCTCAAATTTCCAGGTCAGTCTGGGACGCTCAGCCGTGGACGTTCTGCCACCAGTCGAACGGCCGTATACGTCAAGGGTATACAGCTTCTCAAGATGCAATGCTTCTGAGAAAAGATCCATCAGCTGCCTGCTATTGGCGGGAAGGACTGTGCCCTTTGGTAAGGTGGTCAGCAATACTTCACCGACACGCTCTGCGAAGTCACCGGCATCTGTCACAAGCGATGCTTCAAGCATCCGGCTCTTTTGGGAGAAGCCGGGAACACCACCTTCACCGCCGGCCACAAGGCGAATTGTTGCCTGATCGAAGTTGATATTGGCACTGTTGGTTAGCAACGTTTTTAATTCCAGACGTCCCTGGTTGTGTGATAAGAGCGTTAACCGATAATGGCTGTCGTAGCTTAATTGAGGCGTAATATACGAGAGCCTCAGAGGACCACTGACCGGCTGCTGGCCAAAATCCGCCTTCACGTATTTGAGATTTTCACCCTGAGTCTCTGAAGAGGCCAGTGACAGCATCCTCAACCCCTGGGGATCATGATAATCAATAAAATACTGACGGCCATTATTGCCTTCCACCAGCCCGATGCCCTGCTGGTAGCTGACCAGTTTTCCCAAGATAGCAACGTTCAGACCGCCACCAAACAGTTCAACGTTTTTGCCGACCAGATTCCGGTAGTAATTATCCCGATCCAGGCCGCCCTGGTACCAGAAGACGTCCTCAGGCCGGAAAACGGTATCACCATCAATGTATTCAAGGTTCAGACTGCCATCAAGCCGGTTGATCGGCAGGCCGGAAATCTCCAGGGTACCCTGCGCATCGGGTCGGGAATTGAAGATCTGGCTGATCAGGGCTTTATCACTGTAGAGCGTCACTACTGTTGACTGTGGCTGCTCAACGTTCAATTTGCCCGGTAACGATTCACCTGAGGCCCGGGTTATCAAAAACCCGGACATCAGCAGAATCAGTAATGAGTGCTTAAACATAGTGGCTCTCCTATACGCCGCTGAATTGATATGTTTGCAAGCACTTTAAAACGAATAGATTGCGTTGTCTCTCATCTTCACAGAAATGAGAGGATCATTCTGTTATAGGCGTATCGCTAATAAGTAGTTAACCGGTTGTTTTGAAAAATGAGTGGGTCATATCTGCAATGGGGCAGAGTAGTGTGCCACTGACAGGTTTCTCTGAAATAAATGTGTAAAGACTATGGCATTCGCGGCCTGTATAAAAGTCAGTTAGTCTGACTTAATCGTTATGAAAAAGATTTAGCTTGTTTAATACAATGATCATCCATTCATTACTGAGAGTGTTTGCCATGCAAGCTGTAGCTTCAACCATTGAGAGCCTTCGATGTGCTCATCAGTCAGCAGAGTTAGCAACGTGTCCTAATAATTCCCAATGGCTGACAAAGTCTGTAACAAAGGTTTCGGATGGGCTATATACCTACATGAAAGAACCTGATCTTGTTTATGTTATGGAAAAAGTTGATTCAGAAAGCATGGTTCACTGGTGGAAATACAGTGATGATGAAATAACAGTTGCTAACCGGGCAGTTTGCCGTCACTCATTTAAGTCAGAAAAAGCAAAAGCATCAGGTTTATCACTTCCTGAAACTGACCGGAAAAAAATTGAAGTTGTACGTGCTACTCAAGATCCTTTGCATAAATTTAAATGGTGCATATCATACTGTAATTTAAATGGTGTTGATGTTTGGTCAGCCTATGTGTCTAATTCTGATGTAAATCGTCGATTCAGGTATGAGACAAAAGGAGACTGTGAATCGATTGAAATGGCTGTAGCAGTGTTAACCCATATAGATGTACCGTTTCAGTTACATATGGGCGTACACAGGAATCCTGAGCACATTTTAGGAGAAAAAGATACTCATAAAGGAATTTCAATGGATTTACATGGCTTTGCGGCATTTTTTCTTAGGAACGTGATGGAGCAGAGAAAGGAGTTTGTTATTACTACTCCGATGAAGAGCATGGCCAATATTTTCAAACAACATCTTGACCCAACCTGTTATCAAGAAGGCAGTAATTTTAGTGGTAGCTTTATAAAAACCAAAGGTAAGAATCATTATGATAATAATTACAAATTTGAGTTGTTAAGTGCAGATAGCTCAGAAGAAATTATCTTTAAAGTTGAGACACCGGATGAGGTGGAGCAACATCGTTGGTTTTTTTCTAATACCCAAACTGTAGATTACTTTATTATCAAGGTTGATAGTATTGCAAAATTGCCAGGCTACAACGGTTTATCTACCAGAGGTTAGGTTTAAGCAGTTTTATCAGGGGAGTAAGTAGTTGGGCAAATGGAATCGTATATTTCTGGCTAAGTTGGCAGTTACTATGCAAGGCACAACGTAGCGAGCATAGCCTTAGCTATGTGACAGGAGTTGTAACGCCGAACGACTGCATGGATGCAGGAGCAGTTGCCGAGAGTGACTGATCACTTAGTCAGAA
>NZ_JAHHPM010000411.1 GCF_024606345.1 Endozoicomonas sp. YOMI1 | reverse complement strand
CCCACCTCCCTAACAATGAAGCCCCCGACAAAACGACAATTTCGGAGCTCAATCCCGCGGCTTTAATACCCGCTGTTTACGCTTCACCTTATCTACAAAGACCACAGAGACCACAGAGAATTTCCTTTGTGAACTCGGTGCTCTATGTGGTTAACAAAAAATCAATAAACGGCAGAAATTCCCCGCTGATCAAATTCAGCCTTGATCGCATCGAGCTGCTCAGTGGATGGCGGGCGCACCGCTTCCAGCTCGTAACTTTCACTGAAGGCATCCCACTTATGCACGCCCAAACTGTGGTAGGGCAGGATTTCCACCTTCTCAACACAATCCATTTTCTCCACCATTTCTGCCAGCATGGCGGCATACAGCGGATCAACGGTATACCCTTCCACCACCACGTAGCGTATCCAGGTTGGCTTTCCCAGCTCCTGCAGATACATGGCAAAATTACGGGTGTACCTGCCGGTGACATAGGTCAGCTTCTGGTGCATCTCTTCGTCCATGTGTTTGATATCCAGAAGCACAAGGTCGGTGTATGACAGCAGGCGCTCAACATCCGGAGTGATATATTTGGCAAATCCATTGGTATCCAGGCAAGTATGGATGCCGTACACTTTAAGCGCCTTGAACAGGTCGGCAACAAATTCAGCCTGCAGCAGCGGCTCGCCTCCAGTCACCGTAACACCACCGGTCAGAAAGCTCTTTACCTTGAGGATCTTGTCCAGAACTTCCTCGTGACTGAGCACCTCCCCGCCATCACGCAGATCCCAGGTATCCCGGTTGTGGCAGTATCGGCAGCGCATATGACAGCCCTGCATAAACACAACAAAACGGATACCCGGCCCGTCTACCGTGCCAAATGAGTCCATGGAATGGACACGACCAAGGGACATGGCGACTCTCCTGTTTACCCGACGTGTCTCTGTAAAAAGTAGATCACTGTCTTTTACAAAGACCCTGAATGCCATGAGCAAAAAAGGCCAGCAGAGCTGGCCTTTCAGAAGTTAATTCTAGCGATTACTACAGTGAGCTAGTAAAGGTACGGGTGATAACGTCACGCTGCTGCTCTGGTGTCAGCGAGTTGAAACGCACCGCATAACCGGAAACACGGATGGTCAGAGAAGGATACTTCTCAGGGTTCTCCATGGCATCTTCCAGCATTTCACGGTTCATGACGTTGACGTTCAGGTGCTGACCACCCTCACGACTTTTCTCGTGATGGAAGTAGCCATCCATCAGACCAACCAGGTTCCTGCGACGGCCTTCTTCATCCTTACCCAGCGCCTTTGGCACGATAGAGAAGGTGTAAGAAATACCATCCTTCGCATAGGCAAATGGCAGCTTGGCAACAGAACTCAGGGAAGCAACCGCACCACTGGTATCACGACCATGCATTGGGTTGGCACCCGGGCCAAATGGCTGACCTGCACGACGTCCGTCCGGGGTAGTACCGGTCTTCTGCCCGTATACCACGTTAGAGGTAATGGTCAGAACGGACTGAGTGGGAATCGCATTGCGGTACATCGTATGCGAAGCGACTTTCTTCATGAACGTTTCAACCAGTTCACAGGCAATGGCATCAACACGCTCTTCGTTGTTACCAAACTTCGGAAAATCACCTTCAATTTCGAAGTCGGTAGCAATGCCGTCTTCATCACGCACAGGCTTAACTTTGGCGTATTTAATGGCAGACAGAGAGTCCGCAGCAACGGACAAACCAGCAACACCACAGGCCATGGTGCGAATAACATCACGATCATGCAGAGCCATCAGAGAAGCCTCGTACGAGTACTTGTCGTGCATGTAATGAATACAGTTCAAGGCAGCCACATACTGACTCGCCAGCCAATCCATAAGCGCATCAAAACGTGCATAGACATCGTCGTAATCCAGGTATTCAGAAGTGATCTTGTCCGTTTTTGGACCAATCTGAATTTTCAGCTTCTCGTCAATACCGCCATTGATAGCGTAAAGCAGCGTCTTACCCAGGTTGGCACGGGCACCGAAGAACTGCATCTGTTTGCCAACCACCATTGGCGACACACAGCAGGCGATGGCGTAATCATCACTGTTCATATCAGTACGCATCAAATCATCATTTTCGTACTGGATAGAGCTGGTATCAATGGATACTTTGGCACAATACTCTTTGAAGGCCGCAGGCAGCTGCTCAGACCACAGAACCGTGATGTTTGGCTCTGGAGATGGTCCCATGGTGTACATGGTGTTCAGAAGGCGGAAAGAGTTTCTGGTCACCAGTGTACGACCGTCAAGGCCCATACCACCAATAGCCTCAGTGGCCCAGATTGGGTCACCAGAGAACAGCTGATCGTATTCAGGCGTCCGCAGGAAGCGAACCATACGCAACTTCATTACGAAGTGGTCGATCAGTTCCTGGGCATCAGTTTCAGTAATCTTGCCCGCTTCCAGGTCACGCTGGATATAGATATCCAGGAAAGTAGCCGTACGCCCCAGAGACATGGCAGCGCCATTCTGGGACTTAACCGCAGCCAGGTAACCAAAGTAAGTCCACTGAACCGCTTCACGGGCAGAGGCAGCAGGGCTACCAATATCACAACCGTATTTGGCCCCCATCTCTTTGATCTGCATCAGCGCCTTGATCTGCTCCATGATCTCTTCACGCAGCTGGACGGTACTTTCAAGATCCTCGCCGGAAGTCAGCGCCGCATCCAGAGACTTGTGCTGGGCCTTCTTATCAACAATCAGTCGATCAATACCGTACAGAGCGATTCGGCGGTAGTCACCAATAATACGTCCACGGCCATAAGCATCTGGCAAACCGGTAATTATCCCAGACTTACGACAGTTGCGAATGTCCGCAGTGTAAACATCGAAAACACCGGAATTGTGCGTTTTACGATATTCAGTGAAGATCTTGCTAACCATGTCATCCAGTTTACGGCCATAAACTTCACAGGAAGTTTCAACCATACGGATACCACCGTTGGCAATAATGCCACGCTTCAGCGGCTTATCAGTCTGCAGACCAACAATGGTTTCCAGGTCTTTATTGATGTAGCCAGCGTCATGGGAAGTAATGGTGGATGGCAGGTCGGTATCGAAATCCAGGGGGGCGTGAGTGCGATTCTCTTCCTTGATGCCTTCCATAACATCAGCCCAGAGCTTGTCTGTAGCTTCAGTAGAACCGGCCAGAAAGGAACCGTCACCCTCGTAAGGGGTGTAGTTTTTCTGGATGAAGTCACGAACATTGATGCTTTCGGACCAGTCGCCGGAAGTGAATCCTTCCCATGCAGCTGCTGGTAGTTCGCTGGTGGTTACAGTCATACTAAGAGGCTCCTGATATGTTGGAGAATTCTTTGGGGATGCTGCTCCCGAGTCAGTCAGGCTGCATATGGATAAAGTAGTGACACCAACTTGATCTGTAAGAACATCATTGTCAGCGTATTCTTTGCCAGTCTCGCGGGGAAGCAAACCTTGTGAGAACACCTCACCACAAAAGTCTCTTACCCTAAATGGTCATACCGCACGTGTAAAAGCTGGCCAACCCGGTGAAGTAAGAAATAATTTCAACCAAATCAAATTACCGCATATACGACAGTTCTTCCATCAGTGCTAATACCTATTGATCATAAAAAACGGAAAAACAGACTCCAACAAGAATTAACAAAAAAACATATCTTCATATATTTTATTAACTATTCTTTGATTAGCAAAAATTAGTTATTAACAATGGTCCAAAATTCAAAAAAATTATGAAATCCATCAACGATCCATTTTTATGAATGCTAGTCTTTGTTTTTGTTAATTCTATTTCAATTTCGCTTTTCAAAATGACTAACGACGCTAATATTATACTGTTAACGTTTGTTGACGTTTATTGACGTTTATTTAGAGAGTTTTAATAAGTAGTGTTACCTATTCATACCGAAAATGGGTTTGTCTAACGTTAACCAAATAAAGACATTTATCCGTTTCTGGGAGAGGATGAACAGGAGGTAGTTATGAGCAAATATATTTACACAACCATTTACGAGCAGTTCACCGGCTTGAAGCCACCCGAACCAAAAGACCACAAACCACGTCGCCGTAGAGGCTACGGTCATCCTTATCGTATGCGCCTGAATATGCAGGAAGGTTCTGTCCAGAACAGTGAGCTGCTTTCTGGCCGGGACTCAGAAAGAGACCTGTATGAACAGACGCCTGTTTCCATTTTTCAGCCATCTGTGACCAAGCAGCCTGTCCGCAGGTTTTCGTCCGGTGGTCAGAGCTATCGCAGCGGTAACAGCGTTGGTAACAACAGCTCCATGAGTGGCACTATGAACTGCAGGCCAGCTGCGCCTGAAGATCGCCATAGCAGCGCTGAGCCCAAGGTAACCTACAAAAAGCGGCGCCAGTACGGGCCTTCAAGCTTCGGTATTGGCTCAATGAGCAGAGACAGCAACGACAACTCTGATTATTGAATTCCGATTTTTTATTGATTGTTTTTGAATACTGACACTACCAGCCAAGCTTATCCAGCCGAGCTTGTCTAGCGGAACCCATTCATCACTTTCCCAGATTGTTTTTGCCAAAGGCCCTTACTCCAAGGCCTTTGTGCTTTCTTTGAACGCATAAAATCAAAGCGTTCTTTGCTGTAGATAACTGTCATAATCCGGAATCAGTCGGTTATGAGATTGTCCAAGCAAGTCTGACGAGAATATGTAATCCGCAGAGCTCTGGTTACAGGCAACCGGGATATTCCACACCGCCGCGATCCGTAACAACGCCTTAACATCCGGATCATGGGGCATTGGCTCAAACGGGTCCCAGAAAAATACCAGCAGATCCAGTTTGCATTCAGAAATTAATGCACCAATCTGCTGGTCGCCACCCAGCGGACCACTGATAAACTTTGTGACCGCCGTGGACAGCTCTTTTTCCAGCAGACCTCCTGTGGTACCCGTGGCAAAAAGCTCATGACCCAGCAGCTTTTCTTTATGACGCAGACTCCACTGCACCAATTCCCCTTTCTTATTATCATGAGCGACCAGGGCAATGCGCTTTTTAGATGAAACATTGTATTCTTTGTAAATCATGAAGTACTTCTACTCTTTTTTCAGCAATAAATATATCAATACAACAGCAGGCAATTCACGACAGGTACTTAATCATCACTCCCGCTGCTACCGCTGAGCCAATAACGCCAGCGACGTTGGGACCCATGGCATGCATCAGCAGAAAGTTCTGCGGATTGGCCTCAAGCCCCATTTTGTTGGAAACCCTGGCCGCCATGGGTACCGCTGACACCCCGGCTGAGCCAATCAATGGGTTCACCCTGGTAGACGACATCCGATTCATCAGTTTTGCCATCAGGACTCCACTGGCGGTACCAATACAGAATGCCACAATCCCCAGCGCCAGAATCCCCAGAGTTTCCATTTGCAGAAACTTGTCAGCACTCAGTTTTGAACCCACAGACAGTCCAAGGAAAATGGTGGTGATGTTGATCAGCGCATTTTGCGCTGTATCCGAAAGGCGCTCAACCACACCACACTCTTTCATCAGGTTACCAAAACAGAACATCCCCAGCAGTGGAGCCGCATCGGGTAGTAACAGGGCCACCAGCACCAGCAATAAGATTGGGAAAACGATTTTTTCCGTCTTGCTCACTGACCGCAGCTGCGTCATCACAATCTTGCGTTCCTCTGCCGTGGTCAGCGCTTTCATAATCGGCGGCTGAATCAGGGGGACCAGTGCCATATAAGAGTAGGCAGCAACCGCAATGGCTCCCAGAAGGTTAGGAGCAAGCACGCTGGATACATAGATCGCAGTTGGCCCATCAGCACCACCAATAATACCGATAGCAGCGGCATCAGCCAGGCTGAAATTCATAAGCCCCATGGAGCTCAACACAATAGCCCCAAATACTGTGGCAAAAATACCAAACTGAGCGGCAGCCCCGAGAAACAGGGTTTTCGGGTTAGCCAGCAACGGACCAAAATCCGTCATGGCACCCACCCCCATAAAAATCACCAGGGGGGCAACACCGCTGCCAATAGCCACACTGTAAAACTGATAAAGGACACCGTTCGAGTACCCTGCATCGACAATAATGTTACCGACTACCGTCCGGGTTGCCGCATTCGCCTCATGGTATAAAGCATAAAGTTGATCCGGAGCAGCAGAAGCACTGCCCAGTGCTTCAGCTACCGCCTGCATCACCACAGGGTTAGCCATATGAAGCGCCTGCTCAATAGCGGAAAGCGCCAGACCGGCCTGGGGAATATTGGCCAGAATTCCACCAAAACCAATAGGCACCAACAGTAAAGGCTCGAATTGCTTGCGGATGGCCAGATACAGCAACCCAAAGCCCACCAGAATCATAACGAACTCTCCGGCGGTAAGGTTGTATAACCCGGAGCCCTCCCAGAGCGTTAATAGCTTTTCCATGGCATTCTTTCTCGACCAGACATTTCTCTTAATAAGGGCTCTTTATAAGGGCTCTTTATAAGAGCTCTTGATAAAGGAGCCCCGGCAAGAGGACTCCTTAGTAGTTGTCCTTAAATTGTGGAAATTATTCAAGGACTATTCCTAAGCCAGGGCAAGCAGGGTATCACCCACCGCTACACTGTCACCTTCACGTACATCAACCGACGTCACCTGTCCGCAACGTGGGGCACGAACTTCCGTTTCCATTTTCATGGCTTCGAGAATAAGCAGCACATCACCTTCCTGAATATGCTGCCCCGGTATTACATTCACCTTCCAGATATTACCGGCCAGTGGCGCGGGCATTGGCTCACCGGCAGAGGCTGATGTGGTTGCCGTTTCGAGCAGGGCAGGCGCTGGAACAGGAGCCAGCTGGGAAACATCACCACCTTCCGAAACCTGAACGGTATAGGCATTGCCATTAACACGAACGGTATAAACAGAACTATCCATTGGAGGAGCCACGGAAGTTGCCTGAGCAGCAGGCTTCACTTCCGGTTCGGTCCCGGGAGATGGTTCGAAAGCATCGGGGTTACCGCGATTCTGCAGAAACTTCAGACCAACCTTGGGAAAGAGGGCGTAGGTCAGAACATCATCCACAGGCTGATCAGCCAGCTTGATGTCTTTCTGTTTGGCCAGGCCATGCAGCTCAGCAGTCAGTTCCTCGAATTCAGATTCAAGCAGATCAGCTGGACGACAGGTAATCGCTTCCTTACCCTCCAGAACCCTGTCCTGAAGGCTTTTGTTGAATGGTGCCGGTGCCGCACCGTACTCACCTTGCAAAATCCCCCGGATCTCTTTGGAGATGGTTTTATAGCGCTCACCGGTCAGCACATTGAGAACCGCCTGGGTGCCAACAATCTGGGAAGTGGGCGTGACCAGTGGAATCATCCCCAGGTCTTCACGAACTCTTGGAATCTCCTGCAGCACTTCATCAAACTTATCACTGGCCCCCTGCTCTTTCAGCTGACTTTCCATATTGGTCAGCATGCCACCGGGTACCTGGGCGGTAAGGATTCTGGAGTCAACGCCACGGAGCTGACCTTCAAATTTCGCATATTTTTTTCGGACTACCCGGAAGTAAGCAGCCACTTCTTCCAGCTTATGCAGATCAAGCCTGGTATCACGCTCAGTCCCCTGCAGTGCAGCAACGATTGCCTCAGTTGGCGAATGTCCATAGGTCATCGACATAGAGGAGATAGCCGTATCAACACGGTCAACACCGCCTTCAACGGCCTTGAGCAGCGACATGGAAGAAAGGCCGGAGGTGGCATGGCAATGCAGCTGAATTTCCAGGTCTGTTTCTTTCTTCAATCTGGCAACCAGCTCATAAACGTCAGTCGGCGTAATAATGCCGGACATGTCCTTAATGCACAGAGAATCCGCCCCCAGATCCTCGATCCCTTTGGCCAGAGAGACCCAGCTATCCATAGTATGAACGGGACTGGTGGTGTAAGAGATCGTACCCTGAGCATGGGCACCCTGCTTCTTCACCGCTTTCATTGCCTGCATCAGGTTACGGGGATCGTTCATGGCATCAAATACCCGGAACACATCCATACCATTGGCAACGGCACGCTCAATAAATTTATCTACGACATCGTCAGCATAGTGACGATAACCCAGCAAATTCTGCCCCCTTAACAGCATCTGCTGACGGGTCCTGGGCATGGCTTTTTTCAGTTCGCGCAACCGCTCCCATGGGTCTTCTCCCAGAAAGCGGATACAGGCATCAAAGGTAGCACCACCCCAGGTTTCGAGAGACCAGTAGCCGATCTGATCCAGCTGTTCTGCGATCGGCAACATATCTTCAATGCGAAGGCGGGTAGCAAACAGTGACTGATGGGCATCCCTCAACACCACATCGGTAATACCCAGCGGCTTTTTATCGGCTAATGGCTTTTGTACGACAGACATAACCCTTCTTTATCCCCCGGTTATTGGCGTTTTTCTGCTTGAGTTTTTTTTGTTCTGTGCATTTGAATGGCTGCACTGATGGCAGCAACCAGTTCACCCTGATCATTGGATGACGATGGCTGGCTATTCACTGGAATGGGATTGGATGCACCCGATGGTACCGGTTCCCGAAAATACCGATCGATGATTGTTGACATCAGTCTGGTTACCAGCACCAATAGCGTCAGAAACAGGAAAACAAAACCCATTCCAAAGAGCATCAGGCTGGAACCTTCTGAAATAAGGTCCGATGGATTCATCAAGTAAGTCCTTTGTTTTTTTCAGGCTTGAGGGTCCGGTCAATCCCCTCAGGCAGATTTGCCCAGCCGGAACTCTTGATTATTATTATTTCCATGAACAGGCTCATGGCTTCTGGCTGTTTTGTGCCTTCTCTTGGCCATGCCAGTATTCTACTGAACAGTCTGTGATAAGCAATCAGTCATCCAGGCTATGTTGTCTACATAAGCAGAAGCCCAGGACCACCTTCGACAGCATTGCGCACAAAAGCGAGGTTGCCTCAGTCCGGGAAAAAATTCACCGACGTAAATCAATAAAAGTTAACCAATCGAATAGATTGGCCGTCAGATACAATCGAACTGTCATTTAATAACTTCGACACTTCAATAAGCGCTGCCCGCTTCCCGCCACCCGCTGCCCGAAAAAGACAGGCCGCTTGTGC
>NZ_JAHHPM010000410.1 GCF_024606345.1 Endozoicomonas sp. YOMI1 | reverse complement strand
CCCCCCGTCATGCGTGTAGACATCGACAAGAAAGATGGAGGCACGAGACCGCTGGGAGTACCGACAGTGGCAGACCGCGTAGCCCAAACTGTGGTCAAGATGATTATAGAGCCATTAGTGGAACCTGTTTTTCATGAAAACTCTTATGGTTATCGCCCCAATCGAAGTGCTCATCAGGCACTGGCGGTGGCTCGAAAACGCTGCTGGCGTCGTAACTGGGTGATTGATCTCGATATCAAGGGTTTCTTTGACAACCTTGATCATGGCCTCATGATGAGAGCAGTAAGGCACCACATTAAGGAATCTTGGGTTCTGTTGTATATCAAGCGTTGGCTGGAGGCTCCTGTTGATGATGGCAAGGAGCAAGTCAAGCGAACTAAGGGAACTCCGCAAGGGGGCGTAATCAGTCCTCTGCTGGCAAATTTGTTCATGCACTACGCCTTTGATCATTGGCTTGAATGTAATATCCAGCATGTCTGGTTTGAGCGTTACGCCGATGATGCGGTGATCCACTGTTGCACAAAACAGGAAGCAGAATCTGTACTGGAGCAAGTCAGGCAACGGTTAAAAGACTGTGGTCTGACACTACATCCAGTAAAGACAAAGCTGGTCTACTGCAAGGATGAGGACAGGCCGGAGCAGCATGAACATACGTCGTTTGATTTTCTGAGCTACACCTTTCGTCCAAGGATGACCAGAAGCCGGTATGGGAAGTTCTTTGTTAGTTTTCTGCCTGCAATAAGCAAAGTTTCGGCTCAGCATATTCGGGATACTATCAGGGAGCTGGGAATACCCACCAAGCGATCGCTTTACTCGCTTGAAGAGCTGGCAAAGTTGATCAATCCAATGGTTCGAGGTTGGATCAATTATTATGGGAAATTTTACCCATCTGAATTGAAGAAGGTTTTGAATTATGTGGAAGCAACACTGGTTCGCTGGGCCATGGGCAAATACAAGAAATTGAGAGGGCGAAAGTGGCGAGCTTCCCGATGTTTGGGAAGGGTGGCCAAA
>NZ_JAHHPM010000409.1 GCF_024606345.1 Endozoicomonas sp. YOMI1 | reverse complement strand
ACAAAAACGGTTTGAAAAACTGTACCAGAAACACCTCACCACCCTGAAACTCCAGGGCAAAAGCCAATCCACCATTGATCTCTAAAGGGGGTCTGAAGCCCAATGGAACGAAAAGTTGCTCTAAGCTTCTTACCCCTTGATTTCGCTGGGCTAGCATCAATCATCTTCTTCATTTAATGGTCTTAAACCACCGTTTGATACCCGCTCTGACAAAGTAAAGGAGTACTGCCCTAACATATTGACATGCCCAATCGGTAGCGGTGATAAGTGAGCAACATCCTCGTCTCGAACTGGGTAGCCCTGATTCTTCAAATGATCCAGCGAAACCTGCATGTAGATTGTATTCCAAAGTATGACGGCATTTGTTACCAGTCCCAAGGCTCCCAATTGATCCTCCTGACCTTCCCTGTAGCGTTTACGGATTTCTCCTCTCTGCCCATGACAAATCGCTCTGGCAACTCTGGCAACTCTGGCAACAGCATGGCGAGCTTCTCCACGGTTCAGTTGGTTTAGTATGCGGCGGCGATAGTCTTCATCATCCACGTAGTTCAGGAGGTAGATTGTTTTGTTAATCTTTCCTGCTTCTATAATGGCTTGTGCCAAGCTTGATGGTCGATCACTTTTCAGGAGTGATCGGATCAGCTCTGATGCTTGAACAGTGCCAAGCTTCAAGGAACCGGCAACTCGTAACATATCGTCCCAGTCCCGCTCTATTTTATTTGGATTGCTGCAGCCACGGGCAAGCTCATTCAAAACTCCATAATCTGCTTCTTTATCGATGCGCCAGAATACAGATTCGCCAGCATCTGCCAGCCTGGGAGAGAACTGATATCCCAGCAACCAGAAGAGGCCAAATACCAGGTCACTTGCCCCTGCCGTGTCCGTCATAATTTCCATTGGCTTCAAACCGGTTTGCTGTTCAAGCAGCCCCTCAAGCACAAACATGGAATCGCGCAGAGTTCCCGGTATCACAATGCCATGAAAACCGGAATATTGATCAGAGAGAAAGTTGTACCAGGTTATTCCCTTGTTCGAACCGAAATATTTGCGATTCGGGCCTGCGTTGAGGGTTTTTACGGGAGTGACAAAACGCATCCCGTCAGCAGAGGCAACTTCTCCACCTCCCCAGTTTTGAGCCAGTTGGAGTGTAGCCTGATAGTCAACCAGACGTGCATTGGCCTGTGTCAGCGTTTCCGCTCTAAGGTAATTCTGTTTTACCCAACTGAGCCTGTGTCTGGTCAGTGCTGGCACATTGGGTTTGATGAACGGTTCCAGGCCAATATTACAGGCTTCTGCAAGCAGTACGGCACAGATACTGACGGTCAGGTTTTCAGCGCGGGCATTGGCTTCGCTGACATGGTAAAACTCATCCGCAAAACCTGTATGAGCATGGATTTCAAGCAATAGCTCAGTGAGGTCTACTTTTGGTAAGAGACTGGCTACATGCTCTCTCAGTTTGAGCAAGCTTTCAGGTTCTTCTGTTTTATCCAGTTGCGTGATCGTCAGAGACGGATTCTTGCCAGAACTATCCACTCTGACGGCATCGTTATCATCAAAGTTTGCAGCAACTCTTTTGTATGCCGAATCCAGCTGTTCTGCCAAGCTGTCTATGACTTCCTTAGCATCAGCTGAATGTCCAAGGGAACGACACACCTGAGCTTTATGGGTTTTCCATTCTTCTGGCTGGAGAAGTTTGGCTCTGGGGTCACCCCAACGGTCACTGTTCTCGACATAAACATCGCGCCGACGAAGACTGTCCTGGAGCTTATCCAGAAAGCAAAGTATGTAGGCTCGTCTGTCAATACGTTCATCTTTGTCGATAACCAGCCGTTTCCAAGGGTTTGAAATAACGTCCGAGGGAGGGTTTTCAAGAAATTGCTTTTTGGAGAACCCGTGCTTAACCAAGTAGTTCAGGGCTTCAAGCGTTTGCTGCCCTGCCGGTGCAGACTTAAACTCAATATGCTTGAAAAGTTGGGGTAGAAACCGTCTCACCCTGCCATATTGATCAACCATTTCATCATAGAATTTATCATCAGCAGGGCGAACCAAGCTGTTAATGGTCTCAATGGATTTTTCCAGCAGTTTTTTGGAGCATAAAGAATAAATTGCCTCCCTCAACTCCTCATTATCCGTTTCCTCATCAAGAATTAGCGAACAGACTGAAGCCAGAGTTAATGCAGACCGGTCAAGGTCTTTCAGGGTTCTCAGCCGTTCCTTTTGCCCGATTTTCTTTGCCTTGCCAGCAATGTCACTAATCAAGAGATCGAGCATATCCAAAGCATCGTCTAGTGCCAACACCTCATAGGCTTTGACAAAAGCAAGCAGAACAGCCGTTCTTTTGTCTTCAGGCATTCGCGCTATTTTGTAGACAGTCGCTGCGCTGGCGTATCTTGCCAGACCTTTCAGGCGGACGGGAGGGATTCTGGAAAAATCCAAATTTCCAACGTGCAGGTCTCGTAATCACTGATAACGAAGAATGGCTGTATTGAATGCAGGGCCACTGATGGACACAGGGCCTTTTCGGTACTGATCAAAGTAGGACGCTCTGTGACCGCTGGGAACCTGTAATAGTGACTCCAGTTTTGTTTTTTGCTCGTCACCCGGAAGCGCTGTCAGCCTCTGCCAAAGCTGATTTTCAACACACTCTCTTATTTCTGAAACCAGCCTGGTCAGTGTGGTCACTCCAGGCAGCAGAACCTTATTCTGTACCAGCCAGGAAGTGGCAAAGTCAAACAGCAGGCTTGGCCTTTCATTACTGATCCAGGCACGGCTATACAGCAATCGGCTCAGCCGGAATTGCCAGGGCGGTGAGCCAATAGCCGTAAGCTTCCTGTATTTCTGCACTATGAGCATAGCGAGTTTGCTTGCGGAGCATGTATTTGGAAAGGCTGTTTATGTCTGCAACCCCCAGCTGCTTTGCAACAAAATGAATCGCTCCAGTGGGCACCCGAATTGGGTTCGGCAGAAAAGTCCCGAGGAAGCGAACTGTCGATAATTGCAGTGCATATCCCAGTCGGTTGTAATCCCCCCGGCACTTATTGATCAGTGCAAGATCGTTACTGTCGAGATGAAAATACTGAGCAAGCTGAATGTCATTGGGTTCTCCACAATACTGCCCATACCGAGACTTCTGTTCTTCGGTTAAGAATTCGACTGGCATCCTACACCCAAAGTTATACTGATTTTGTCTATTAATTTATAAGTTGGTGGACATCGTAGAAGAATATATATAATCTGTCTACTAAATCGTTTTCTAGCACTTAATAGACAACTATTCTATTAATCGAAATAGGAGACAAAAATAGAGCTATGAGACTATTTGGCTACGCTCGAGTTTCCACAAGCCAGCAGTCCCTGAATCTTCAAATCAAAGCCCTAAAATCAGCTGGGGCTTGTTGCAGTTAACAAAAACCTATCTATAGTTACTCGAACCTAT
>NZ_JAHHPM010000408.1 GCF_024606345.1 Endozoicomonas sp. YOMI1 | reverse complement strand
TTGTGCCTTGCATAGTAACTGCCCACTTAGCCAGAAATATACGATTCCATTTGGCTAACTACTTAGAAAGGTTGGAGTAATGGAGCGCTGTGGTGTTAAGTTTGATCAGGCTATTGATACATCAATCTGGCAGCGTTCATTGATGGGGGAGCATGGATAAATTGTTGTGCAGTAGGCAAATACCTGTTGCACAGTGTTATTCTCAGGCCGCCGCGGCTTTTTGAATTAGATGAACATCCCTTTGAGGGAATGGAATTTCAATACCAGTTTCATCCAGTGCAAATACGCCAATGGTCCATGACGGATCTTTAAAGATTCTTTGCATAGAATAAAGAGGGTAAGAAAATTAATCCGTGGAAATGGTTAAGTGTGCTACAGAATGGTCTTCCCCTCCCTGATGACCATGCATCTTTATTAACAGACGCATGTTATTAGAGGAGTCGGCATGCTGGATAGCTTGCTGGGCGGTGATTTTTCCAGCTTCAAAAAGCTTGAATATGGATTGGTCAATGGTTTGCATACCCGAGTCTTTAGAGCGCTCCATCAGGTCATGGATTTCATCCACTTTGCCCTTTTTGATGAGATCTGCCAGCGCCGGTGTATTTAACAGGATTTCATGGGATGGGTAGGCTGCCGTGCCATCTTCAGAGCTGAGTAGCTGTTGCCCCATAATCCCCTGCAGGCTCAGCGATAAATCAAGAAGAATCTCTTCATGTTGCTCCCGGGGGAAAAAGTGAATGATCCGCTCCAGCGCCTGATAGGCCGTATTGGCATGAAGGGTAGCGATACAGAGGTGACCCGTTTGCACAAATTCAATGGTATGCCTCATCACCTCGGGGGTGCGGATCTCTCCGATAACCACCAGATCTGGCGCCTGACGCAGAGCGTTCGACAGGCCTTCTTCATAAGATTGGGTATCCAGTCCAACTTCTCGCTGGGTGACGATGCACTGTCTATGGCTGTGGATAAATTCAATGGGGTCTTCAATGGTGATGATATGCCCTTTACCCACAGTGTTGCGATGGTTCACCAGTGATGCCATTGCGGTTGTTTTACCGGCACCTGCCGGCCCGGTAATCAGGATTAAACCTCTCTCCTGAAGAATCAGGTTGCAAAAAATATCCGGCAGGCCAAGCTCTTGGGGGGAAGGAATATGATGGTGAATGCGCCTGATGACCATTCCGGGTTCCCCTCTTTGGAAGAATGCACTGATACGAAAACGATCTGAGTCCGGGTTCTGTAAAGCGTAATTACTTTCACGAGTCTCGCAGAATTCTTTAAAGCGCTCTTCGCCCATCATGTTTTCAAAAATATGGTGTGCCTGCTCACTGGTAAGTGAAGCTTTGGCTATCGATACCAATTGGTCATTGACTTTTAAACAGGGGGGGTAGCCGACCGTCAAAAACAGTTCTGAACCGTTACGATCAGCCAGCAGGGAGAGTGCTTTGTTAATATCCACGGTATAAGAGTTTCAAGTTGTTGAGACTCTTAATTTGTCGGCCCGCTCAGCTCTCTCTTAATGCTTTGCAGATATCTTCTTCGATATCTTCCGGTTTGGTGGTGGGGGCATACCGGTCAATAATCTCGCCCTTGCGACCGACCAGGAACTTGGTAAAGTTCCATTTTATCTTTTGAGTACCCAGCAGTCCGGGCGCTTCGGATTTTAAATCTTTATAGATTGGCGCGGCATGATCACCATTAACATCAATTTTCTCGAAGATCGGAAAGGTAACGCCGTAGTTTTTCTGACAGAAAGTACCAATCTCTTCACTGTCTCCGGGTTCCTGACGACCAAATTGATTACAGGGAAAGCCCAGGATGACCAGCCCCTGATCCTTGTATTTGCTGTATAACTCTTCAAGGGTTTGATATTGGGGAGTGAAGCCACATTTACTGGCGGTATTGACGATTAAAATGACCTTGTTTTCATAGTCAGCGAGTTCTTTCATTTCCCCGCCAAGCAAGGGCATTCTGTACTTCTGTAGTTCCATCGGAAGCGGCTCTTTTTCTGATTAGACCAATGCAGCAAGGTTGCCATCCGAAAGGTATTTGATAGCCAATATCTTGCTGCATACTCAACAAGCAATTTTTCAGCCTATCAATAATGGACAGGATCGGATCAAGAAACAACAAAAAAAAGGCCTGAAATTCAGGCCCTAAAGATGAGGATTTGCGAATCACTGGCATTAGCCAGTTAGTCAGGTCTGAAATTTCGTTCGATGGCAGTCCCTCCCTAAGTCAAAAGGTTAAGTGCTTGGGTGGCTCAACAAGGGCTTGGGGAGAGTCAGGTTGAGCCGGTCTGTAAATTATTTTTTAAACTTAATGAGAATGGTTATCATTATAATGATGGATTTGCGGATAACGCAAGTTCTGGATGAAAAAAAATTTAGTTATTTGTTCAAACTTGTTGTGATCTCAGCATGAGGACGATGGATATCAGCCTTTAGGCTTTAAAGGCAATGCCAATATGGGTTGCTTATACAGCAGGCTTTGAGAGGTATGTTCCGGTCTGTATCCTCAATCGGCTTCTTGTCGATATAGACTGTATCGGTTGAACAATAGAAAACAGGTTTCGGGGAAGCTGGAATTGAACAAGCGACTGGGTATTTTATTGTGCGATGAACATCATCCAGACGCTATTAAGCGTTTTGGCACCTTTGATAATGATTACAAAATGATGGTTGACCGGGTGATGCCCGGTCAGTGGCAGTATTCTGTCTGGCGCTGTTATCAAGGCAGCTTTCCATCATCCGTTGATCAATGTGACGCATGGATCATCAGTGGCAGTAAGTCTTCTGCTTATGACTCAGAGCCGTGGATTCTGAAACTCAGGCTTCTGATTGTCGACCTTTCCAGGAGTGATGCATTGCTGGTGGGCATCTGTTTTGGTCATCAGATCATTCATCAGTCCCTGGGAGGCCGTGTTCATAAGTTTCCCGGAGGGTGGGGGTTAGGTGCTTATCCGGTGAAAGGGCTGTCTGATTTCGGAAGTTTTAAGTCAGGTAGTATTATTCGCGTTCTGGCTGTGCATCAGGATCAGGTTGATCAATTGGCTCCGGGCTTTTCCGTGCTGGCAACCTCGGATTTCTGTGAGAACGCCGTTACGCGAAGGGGGTCTTCAATCCTGACCTGGCAGGCGCATCCTGAATTTGTCGACGGATTATTTATCGATGTGTGTGAAAGGCTGCGCACAATGGTGGGTGATCGATTAATTGATAAGGCGCTGGGAGCGGTTGGATTGACTGACGACCGGGCTCAGGCCGGAAAGACCATCGTTCATTTTCTTGCGGGAAATGGGTTGGGCTAGTACTTTTTAGATTAACTTGATGACCTCAGCTGGAACTTTTCATTTTTCTCCCGACTCTCTGGCAGAGCATATCCAACAATAGCCGACAATTACCCTCTGTGACCTGATCCCGGGGGATCATCTCAAGCCAACCGCTTTTTCCTGCTATCACAATAATATTGTCTTCTACCGTGATCATCTTTACTTGCTGATAGGGGCGAAATGCCGGTTTCAATAATGATGAACGGATGCTGATGCCATTTTCCTCAAGGCACAGAGTACGAGTCTCCAGATCAAGATCAGGCTGGTAATGAAGACCAAAGCGTTTATGCACGGCGTACTTGAGGCCAAGATTCAGTATCAAGAAAGTAATAAAGGCAGAGCCAAAGAGTCCGGAAAGCAAAATGTTGCTCAGGTTGTTCCGAAAGACCAGCAGTGGCATCAGTAAACAGGCCAGTGACGCAACCCAGATCACCACCGTATGCTTCGGGCTGTATTTAATCATCAACTGATTGATGCGGTTCTGGGTTTGCCCGGTTATGTGATAAGTGACGTACATCAGAGCGCTTCGGCCTTGCGGTATTTACCATCGTAGTCGAACAGCTTATCAATGATT
Source organism: Endozoicomonas sp. YOMI1 (assembly GCF_024606345.1). Taxonomy (GTDB): domain Bacteria; phylum Pseudomonadota; class Gammaproteobacteria; order Pseudomonadales; family Endozoicomonadaceae; genus Endozoicomonas. Next base: position 6,302 of record NZ_JAHHPM010000408.1, on the reverse strand, counting down.
TTCCAGTATTGCTTTTCCTTCTGCGCTATCACAAAGTCAGGTTTGCGAAATTTCTTTCGGCTGTGGATAACATTATCCACCGTTGACGCCCTGAATGGCTCAGCACGATTAATCAGGGCATGCTTGCCAAAATGATGATAGAACGCACCTTGCTGAGAGGGTGTATCGAGCCTGAAGAACTCATTGACTTCGGCGCCATCTTCATCATGGTAGGTGATCCTGATGCGCTGTTTGCCCTGAGCGTCTTTGTCAGCACTCATTTCCATACCAGAGCAGCGGATCACCAGGCAGTTTTTCAGGTTCAGAGCCTCTCGAAGTTTTTTATCCGGGTCAACCAGTCCGTTCTGGCAACTGTGACATTTTCTGGCGGCTATATCGTTTTCAGCACCGCACTGGTCACACTGTTTAAAGCGGTAGCGGAACTCACATCGTTCTTTCACTTCGCTACCGTTGTCGTCCAGAAACATTGCAAAGCCCTGACAGCGTCGACCATAGTGTTCAACCAGATCGCCATCGCTATCGACCACGCCCCAGAAATGATTCTCGTGGCCACAGGCAGGGCAGGGAACCGTGACGGGTACCGCTTTTGAATCCGGTTTTGGCTCACCGACTTCCGGGCTGTATAAACTGAAGCGGTTGCCCGCATAATCAATAATCAGGCAGTCTTTTTTGTCCGGTGCCAGACGCAGCCCCCGGCCAGCTATCTGCTGATAAAGGCTGACAGACTCTGTTGGCCGCAGTATGGCGATCAGGTCTACATGGGGGGCATCAAAACCTGTGGTGAGTACTGACACATTCACCAGGAATTTAAGCTGCTGTTGTTTGAAGGCTGCAATCAAGCGGTCCCGCTCTTTTGCGGGCGTATCACCAATAATCAGGGCACTCTCATCGTCTGGCAGGTAACCCATAATCTCACGGGCATGGTCTACCGTAGAAGCAAACACCATGACACCTTTACGGGTAGCGGCTTCTTTTTTTACTTGATTGATGATTTCACGGGTGGCCCGGGTTTTCCCTTTCAATAATTGATTCAACTCCTGTTCTCCATAACGGCCAAAGCCATCCCGGGATAGTTGGCTGAAGTCGTAGAAAACAATGGGTGCATCAACCACCTCTGGTGTCGTGAGATAACCATTGTCAACCATATAAGAGAGTGGCAGCTCAAACAGACATTCTTTGAAAAAGCGAGGCTCTTCTGTTCTGACTGCCCCTTTATTTTCAGCGCTTTGATGATACTGGTACAACCAGCCCATCCCCAGACGGTAAGGGGTTGCTGTCAGACCGAGAACCTTAAGGTTTGGGTTCAGACGTTTAAAGTGTTCAATGACCTTGTGGTAACTGGAGGTTTTCTCCATGGATACCCGGTGGCACTCATCAATAACCAACAGGGTGAATGCTTTCTGATCCGGTACGTTCTGAAACTGTTTAAGATTTCTGACAACACTTTGTACACTGCCAAATATGACCGGTTCAGAGGCTTCTTTCTGTCCAAGTCCGGCACTGAAGATGGAGGCCTTCAAGCCATAGCTTTGGTATTTGGCGTGGTTCTGCTCGACCAGCTCTTTCACATGGGCCAGAACCAGAACACGGCCACGGGCAATGCGGGCCAGCTCGGAGATAACCAGACTCTTGCCAGCGCCTGTGGGCAGCACCATCAGGGCCGGGTCATCGGATTTGCGAAAATGCCGTATCACACGGTGAACGGCATCTTTTTGATAGGGGCGGAGCTGGTAAACCATTACGGGATTAGCCAAAGCTCTTTTGCAGATATTGGATAATATCGCCGGATTCATACATCCAGATATCATCTTTGCCCGCTTCCTGAATACGTAAGCAAGGTACCTGAACCTTGCCGCCCATCTGTTGTAACTCATTACGGGCCTGAGGGTCATTCATGGCATCCATGGTCTGGATAGTCAGGCCCAGTTTGTGAATGGCTCTGCGGGTTTTCACACAGAAAGGGCAGGCCGTAAACTGGTAGAGCGTCATGTTGGCTGTTTGTGCATTCACCCGGGCTTGCTGTTCTGGTGAACGTGCCATCGCTTTAGGGCGGGTCAGCTTATCCGCAGCCGCAATACCGTAGCCTAATACATTACGAATAATTTTTAATAACATAGGTTTGAGTACCAGTGAAAATTCCCATTGTATCAGTTAAGCCAAAGCTTATGACTGATGACCATGAGGTTTATACGAAATCGAATACCCGTTGTATCCACGGATAATAAATGACAATGGATCCAAAAGCAGGTGATATCAATCACCCACGCCTATAGGCACCTTTTGAGAACTCAACAATCGGTTTCATAACAATGACCAAATAACTTTTTTCACGGAGCGGTTTTACTGAGCGCACCTGTTTTTGCTGACAGGCTTTTCCCAGTCATAGTACCTAATCCCCGTGCTGGGAATGACCCCGGCAGCGTGAATGCCTTCATCACTGCATCTGTGAATAGACCAGCACATGACTTTAATCGAACCTGAAGGGAACTTTTAAAAGTATGATTGTTCTGATCAATGTAGGAAATCTGTGATTTCACAATTTCAATGCTGCATTGTCTTGTTTATGTGAGGGCTTTTGAAAATGGATAGAGCCAGTATCGCAAGATACTGCGAACCGAACGATACCAGACCTGAGGTAAACAAATGTCAGCAAAACGCCTGCTTTTTATTCAATTGACATTGAGTAACAGGATAAGGGGTATTGATTAAATAGATTATGGGAGTTCTGGAGGATGGACAACGGAATAGGAAATCTGCCAATAGGGTCTTCAGCAAGTATTAGCGCTACAAACACCATGGATGACAAGGTTAATGTTCCTTCTGCTACCCGGTTTTCTCTTGTTGAGGCTAGTCGTTGGGTGGTGTCGGCAACCTATAATTTTATGTATAACCAGTTGTCTGTCTTAGGGCGGAAAATTGCCCGAACGGAGCCCGTTGCTGGCATGCTTATCAAGCATTATGTTGGAAAAAAAGATACTGATAATGTTCGCTGGATGATTGAAAATGGCATGAATTTTGACAAAAGGCATAAACAGCTGGCTTATTTGGCAAGCACTAATCGCGATCATGAAACTTTAAACTTGCTTCTACATAATAAAGCTCCAGCCGATGCCCTTATGGAGGCTTATGTTCAAGGACGACCAAAAGCACTTAAACTTCTTATCGATAAATATGGCCTGGTATTGGGCAAAGAGCATTTTCAGCTGGTGATCACAGCAGCAAGAAGAGGGGATGTTGAATCTCTGAATACACTGCTGTCAACAGGGGTACCTGCCTTTGATCAAAATGTAAACGGAGATTCACCACTGTTAACTGCTATCAAACAGGGGCATATTGATGCGGTGAAACTGCTGATAAAATTTGGGGCACCGGTAACTGATGGCAGTCATGGCTTTATACCAATTGTTCTTTTAAAAGCCGCTGAAGCAAAAAATAATAGTGTTGAAATAGTACAGGTTATATTGGATCAGAATCCGTTCTCTATGTACTCACATCATTTATTATTTCCTGAAGATAAGGATGAGCTGGTAGAACAGAAATACAGCCCTAATGCCCTGTTAGCAACTACCATCAATGTATTATTGGACGTGGACTGTGATGATCATATCGTCTGTCTTCTACTGAGAGAATTAAGTGACACCCGTTATATCGAAAGTATTGACGCTGAGAGATGTCAGGCGTTGTATGAAAAAGGTATTGAAAAAGGGGTTTTCAGAAGCATTGATCAGTACGTGCCTGATAATAGGATTCGGCTAAAAGCGGCTGTTGCACAAGCAAATTATGAATTGGAATGGTCCCGTACCTCATTGCGGACTTTAGCTAAAGAAGCCTTTAAGCGTGCGGCTAACAGGCAAAGGTTTAACGCAACGACTTTCAACGAAGTAGCGATTTTAGTTGATCGTCTGGATATTCCTGAGGAATTAAAAGATGAGCTTAAACGTGTGCTTTTATCTCCCGCTGTCAACCCTCGCCTGGCGTCAGAATAGCTCATTGTATGTTTTACATTTTGTATGCTAAATGGCAGGTTTGGATGCCTGCCATCTCTATTTAGACGACTAATTATAAACCTTACCAAAAGGAGGTGTCAGGATGGAGCCGATGTTGGGCAAGTAGCGCAAAACCACAACGGTACAGACGACGGATACCAGCAGTAATGTCAGCCAGCTGATCATTCTTCCCGTGTGTTCTGTGAATTGGTCGATGGCGGCTACCATCAACCTGGACTGAATTCGGCTTGCATAGTTTCGTTCTAAGACCTGCCTGCAGTGACAAGACGCCAGATATTCACAATGTGCTTGCCACATACGGTGACCACCTGCCTGCTATCAACACTGAAGATGGCAGATCGGACCGCAAAGCTGTGCTTCAGAATGGCCTTATTCACCCAGCTGCCGTCGGCATAGCGGCCCAGGATTACTGCAGTACCATCCGCGCTTGCGGTTACTATATGGCTGCCATCGGCGTTGAAGCGTGCTGAACGGATCGGGCCAGTATGGGTAATAATGGCTCTTTCCAGCCAATTACCGTTCCCATTGCGACCGTAGATTTTTGCGTGATATTTGGCACTGGCATGGGCCTGGCAACGACAGCCACAACAGAAAGTGACAATATGACGGCCATCAGCACTGAAGCTGGCGTCAATTTGTGGCCTGTTGTGGTCATGGCGAATGATGGTTTTTTCAATCCAGCCTCTGGCTGCGTTATAGCCGTATATGCTGGCGGCGTGATGACCAGGGACGATTACCACCGCATGGCTGCTGTCGGGACTGAAGAAGGCTTTTTTTATTTTTCCCCTCAAGGGAATAGAGTTCTGCACCCAGTTGCCGTGTTTGTCACAGCTGAGGATTTCAAGGTTAGAAAGATCTTTGGCCGCCATCACATGGCAGCCATCGGGGCTGAATTTGGGGGGTAGGTCAGGATCAAGGGGGATAATAATGGGGATATTGCCGGTTTTCTCTGTCCAGTTGCCGTTGCCGTCACGACTGAAGATTTTTAGGGTAATGCTGTCAGTTTTAGCGTTTCGGTGGTTGACGGTAATGACATGGCAACCATCGGGGCTGATTGCAGCCCGTATGATCCAGTCTTTGTTGTTACCGAGGGTAGAGCTCTCAAGTCTGCAGCCATCTTTGTTCAGGCTAAGGATTTTTGCCATCCCCCTAACACCGAACATCAGCACCTGGTTACCATCGGGACTGAACGTGACAGAGTTGGCATCGAAGTTACTAGTGGCCTCCAATGCCCAGCCACCTTCCCCGTTCCGCCTGTGGATTTTTGTGCATGAGTCTGAGTGGGTCAGTACCCGACTGCCATCGGGACTGAAGCAAGCCTTCAAGCTCCGCCCGCCATCGGCAATGTCCGCAGCTAACGTCCAGTGACCAGCGACGTTCCAGCTGTGGATTTTGGCACTGCCATCAAAACAGGTAATCACTACCTGATGACCATCGTAACTTAAGTCAGCTGATATGATCCTGTCTTTATGGACAATGGAGAGTTGTTCCGTGCAGCTGTTATCGGCGTTATAGGCGAAGATTTTTGCGGCATGGTATCCATCCCAGGCCAATACATGATGGCCGCTGGTCATGAAGCTGGTCTTGACGGTGGGGGAAGGAGGGTCGACCCAGGAATGATAGCTGAATCCAGCTTGTTCATTCCATTGGCAGTGCGCTGTGAAGCCAAATATTGTCCCGGTATGATTGTTTCTGAAGATCACTAAATGGTCGCCATGGGTGCTAAAGCTGACGGTATTGACATCAGGGGTATTAATAATGCGCTTTGTCAGAACCGGTTTGAATTGTCGACAGTTAGCCATCAGTTGACCCACCGTGTAAAACAGGACCTGGGGGAAGTATTTCCTTTTTTGTGCTTCACAGGTTTTAAGATCGTCGTCTGTTGTTTGCTTTCCAAGGCATTGGCTACAAAGCTTATTGGCTACCGTTGTATCCATGGTAAATTGTCCCAGCCAGTACTGCAGGTCAGGATCACTGATGTCCCGGGCAATCTCTTTGAACTGGTTTTGCCGGTGTGCTGCCAATGTTGCAAACCACCTTCTGGCCAGCAGATTTGCATTGGTGATTACCTGGTTTAAATACGTACACGTTTTTGCAGTGGCGAGTATCTCCCGGAAAGATAAGTAGCCCAGCAGCTTGAGTATGGGAAGCTGTGGCAAATGCAGTAATGAACATTGGTCTTTGCAGGGAACAACCGACATACCGTTGCTGCTCCCCACATAACGGGACGTCTCAGATGTTACTCCGGCGCAGTCCGGGCTACTGCCATAACTGTCGCTGGTGTTCACGGTAACG
>NZ_JAHHPM010000407.1 GCF_024606345.1 Endozoicomonas sp. YOMI1 | reverse complement strand
CGGGCTACTGCCATAACTGTCGCTGGTGTTCACGGTAACGGGAGGTTCCATTGTTGGTTGCCATCTTCAGGTGATTGCCAATCAGGCATTTTGGATGGGATTGCCGGGCAAAAGTTCAAGGCATTCGGAATGATCGTGTAAACCAGATCTGCCGATGGCACTGTCCCCCTGTAAACCCGACTTGCCTGCCCTTTTGCGCCCCGGCGGGGGAAAGCAAGCATAAATCCATGGGACAGCCTCCTGACTGTGAAACCTGATTAATCTTCCCGTGGGTTCTGTGAATGGGTCGATAGGGGCTACCACCGACCTGACATGTTTCTCAATTCTGCCTGTTTGCTTTCGGCTTTTGGTGGCCAGCATGCAGAATAACACCCTGGCCAGTGGCAGCCTGTGGGGTTCCGGGCGGATTGTCCAGAACCATGCCAGCAGCGACAAGACGCCAGATTTTCACATCGTGCGAGCCAATTACGGTCACCACCTGCCTGCTATCGTCACTGAAGAAGGCAGAAGCAGAATGGGGTTTCGGGCGGACTGTCCAGAACCATGGCAGCAGCGACAAGACGCCAGATTTTCACGTCGTGCGAGCCACTTACGGTCACCACCTGCCTGCTATCGACACTGAAGAAGGCAGAATTGACCCGGCGGGTATGTCTCAGAATGGCCTTATTCACCCAGCTGCCATCGGCACAGCGGCCAAAGATTATTGCAGTACGATCCTCGCTTGCGGTTACTATATGGGTGCCATCGGCGTTGAAGCGTGCGGAATAGATCGGGCCGGCATGGCTGATAAGGGCTTTTTGCAGCCACTTGCCGTTCCCATCGTGACCGTAGATTTTCACCTTAAATTTGCTACGGATGTTGTCGTCCCAAAGGATAACTGGGGGCCAACAGAAAGTGATAATATGGCTGCTATCAGGACTGAAGCTGGCGTCAGTGTATGGCCCGTCATGGTCATGGGGAATGATCCCGCTTTCTATCCAGCCTCTGGCTTCGTCATAACTGTATATTCTGGCGATGCGAAGACCCGCGCCGATGATTGCCGCATGTCGGCTATCGGGACTGAAGAAGGCTCTTTTACTGTTGTCCAAAAAGGGAATAGAGGTCGGCATCCAGTTGCCACGTTTGTCGCAGCTGAGGATTTCAAGGTTAGATTCATTTTTGCTAACCATCACATGACAGCTATCGGGGCTGAATTTGGGGCAATTGTGGAGAATAATCGGGATATTGCCAGTTTTCTCTGTCCAGTCACTGTTGCTGTCACGACTGAGGATTTTCAGGGTTACGCTGTCATTTTCACCATCTTGCTTGTTGTTGATGATAATGACATGGCGATCATCGGGGCTGGCCATAACCCGTATGACCGAGCCTTCGTTGTAAGTGAAGGGTGCACTCTCCAGCCAGCCGCCATCTTTGTTCACGCTGAGGATTTTTGCGATCTTGGCGGTGGTCCACCGATAACAACTGTACATCAGCACATGGCTGCCATCGGGACTGAAGGTGATTGATTCCGCATAGAAGTCACTGGTGGCCTCTAATGTCCAGCCACCCTCCTCGTTCCGTCTGTGGATTTTTGTGCATGAGTCTGAGTGGGTCAGTACCCGGCTGCCATCCGGGCTGAAGCGAGCCTTCAAGTGCCGCCTGAAATCGGTAATATCCGCTGCCAACGTCCAGTGACCAGCGTCGTTCAAACTGTGGATTCTGGCGCTGCCATCATCACAGGTAATGACTGCCTGATGACCATCGCAACTTAGGTCTGCTGAGCTGATCTTGCCTTCATGGACAATGGATAGTTGCTCCGTGCAGCTGTTATCTGCGTTATATGCGAAGATTTTTGCGGTATGTTGATCCCAGGCCAACACATGACGACCGTGGGTCTCAACGGTGTAGAGAGAAAGACCTGAGATGAACCGGTAATCGAAGCTAAAACTGGCTTGTTTCTGCCATGAGCTGTTCGCTGTGTAGCCAAAGATTGTCCCGGTATTACGGGTGTTCAAGATCACTAAATGGTCGCCACGGGTGCTGAAGCTGATGGTACTGTTACCATGAGGATCATGAATTTCCTTTGCCAGAACCGGTTTGAATTGTTGACAGTCAGCCATCAGTTTACTCACCGTATAAAACAGGACCTGGGGGAAGTATTTCCTTTTTTGTGCTTCACAGGTTTTACCATCGTCATCGTCGCCTGTTGTTTGCCCTGCAAGGTATTGGCTGCAAAGTTTACCGGCTGCTGTTGCATCCGTGGTAAATTGCCCCAGCCAGTGCTGCAGGTCAGGATCACTGATGTCACGGGCAATCTCTTTAAACTGGTTCTGCTGGTGTGCTGCCAATTTTGCAAACCACGTTCTGGCCAGCAGGTGTTCATCGGTGATTACCTGGTGTAAATACGTACACGTTTTTGCGGTGGCGAGTATCTCCCTGAAAGATAAGTAACCCAACAGCTTGAGCATGGGAGGCTCTGGCAAATACAGTAATAAACATGGGTCTTTGCAGGGCACAACCGACATACCGTTGCTGCTCCACACATAACGGGATGCCTCAGGTGCTACTCCGGCGCAGTCCGGGCTACTGCCATAACTGTCGCTGGTGTTCACGGTAACG
>NZ_JAHHPM010000406.1 GCF_024606345.1 Endozoicomonas sp. YOMI1 | reverse complement strand
GATCCAGCGGTTCAAAATGGCTGCGCAGTTCATATTTAGAAGGTGGAATTGGTATTAGAACCCCAGCTCCCAGTCATAATCAATGATGACCGGTGCATGGGATGAGAAGACCTGACCCTTGTAGATACCGCCATTCAGCACACGGTGACGCATGCCCGGAGTAATAATCTGGTAATCGATGCGCATGCCAACATTATCATGGCGCAGATACTCATCTTTCCACCAGCTGTATTTGCCCGCTTCCCGGTCAACCTCACGGTAAGCATCAAAGAAGCCCATATCGCCCAGCAAACCTTCCATCCAGCCACGCTCGGCCTGATTGAAACCAGAGGCCTCTTGGGCATCACGCCAGTTAGCCACATCAATCTTGCGGTGTGCAATGTTCCAGGTACCACACATAAGAAACTCACGGCGCTTACGACGTTGCTTGCTTAAGTGGTGCGAATAACCATCCAGGAAACGGTACTTGAAATTAAGGTTTTCTTCACTATCACCTTCCGGTACGTACAGGCTGACAAGACTGATCTTGTCAAAATCTGCCTGCAGGTAACGGCCGGTTTCATCAACTTCAGGAATTCCAAGGCCACTGATAATGGCCTTGGGAGCATGACGGGTATAGATGGCTACACCACCTCGCTCAGTCCTGTTGTAACCACTGAAAGCATAAACAAAGTAGCCATCAAGAAAATACTGATCCTCAACCACTTGCTCGTCTTCACGAGTATCCTGCAGACAAATAAGGTCAGCATCCTGCTCCGGGAGCCAGTCAAACAGACCTTTTTCCCGTGCGTTTTTAATGCCTTCGCAATTTAAACTGATAACTCTCATTGAATACACCTTACCAGGCCGTGCACACGCCCTGGCATTTAAGCTTGCTACCTCGGCAAGACAGTAACCGGAAAAACAGTAACTGAAGACATGCAAAACCATACTGGCCAAATCTCAGTCTGAGATGCAGTTGCCTTGGTCAGGATGAACGACGGCAAAAGTCTAAGCTTTTCAAGGATACGGTTACTCAACCGGGATTAACTCTGCATCAACTGTACGACAGAGTTTGTAAGAGCCCTAACCCCTATTATAAGGCATGATTAACGTTCTTATGGTACGGTTGAACACAGAAAGTTCTGAATTATATCGAACAAATGATAACGGATCGCCCCCCGTATGTTTATCCGCATAAATCCGGTCTCTTATGCAGAAGCCTGCATTTCTGACGAAATCACACCCTATAGCGAACAGGCCCCTCCCGATGCATCAGTACCAAAAAGAATTTCTGGATTTTGCCATTGAGCAACAAGTGCTCCGTTTTGGCGAGTTCACCTTGAAGTCCGGAAGAAAATCCCCCTACTTTTTTCATGCCGGGTTATTCCATAGCGGCGAAGCCATCAGCAAACTCGGCCAGTTTTATGCTTCAGCCATGGTCAATGCCGGGCTTGAATTTGACCTACTGTTTGGGCCCGCCTACAAAGGTATCCCCCTGGCCACTGCCACCGCTGTCGCATTATTCGAAAAGCATAACCGGAATGTGCCGTGGTGCTTCAATCGCAAGGAGGCGAAAGATCATGGCGAAGGAGGGAATATTGTCGGTGCGCCCCTGGAAGGGCGGGTAGCGATTGTTGATGATGTTATCACGGCAGGCACAGCGATTCGCGAAGTGATGGCCATTATTGAGCAAACGGACGCGACTCCCACAGCCGTTGTGGTCGCCATGGACCGTCAGGAAAAAGGGCAGGGGGAGTCCGCAACGCTAAAAGAGCTTTCTGCCATCCAGGAAGTAGAACGTGATTTCGATATTCCGGTTTTGAGCATTGTTTCCCTGACCAACTTGCTTGAATATAGTGAAAATCATCCGGAAATCCGTCGATACGCACCGGAAATTAAAGCCTACAGAGATACCTATGGAGTATGAGAATTAAACCGCCATTGCTACTGTTTTTACAGGAATACTGTCTGCGACCGTAACCAATCTGGCTGCGGCGCAGGGTCTATACAAATGTAAAACATTAAAGCAGAAAAACTGGATGAACTTACCTGAACGCTGCTGCAGAAAGGATTAGCCACTGATCAGCCCAGTTTTCAGTGGGCTTGCGCTTGAATTCACTACGAACATACTGGGCAATCCGGCCTTCAGCAGAAGCCAGCATCAGATTTGCTGTTACGCCGACGGTCATACGGGTTCTCACACCTTCCTTGATTTCCGCTTCACGCAACGTCTGCTTGAATTGTGTCTCCAGGCGGTCAAACAGCTGAGTAACACGCTGGCGCAACCGCTCAGTCTCGCCTGCCAATGCATCCCCGGTCAGGATACGGGTTAACCCGGGGTTTTTCTCACAGAAGCCAATCAGCAACAGCAAGATCTTCTCACATCGTGCAGCCACATGAGGCTCTTCAGAAAGAATCAGTGAGATTCGGGAAAACAGCGTCTCCTCAATAAACTCGATCAGCCCTTCAAACATTTTTGCCTTGCTGGGGAAATGACGGTACAGGGCCGCTTCGGAAACACCCACCGCTTTGGCCAGGGCCGATGTGGTAATCCGGGTGCCCGGAGCCGTTTCCAGCATATGAGCCAGGGCTTCCAGAATCTGCTGTTTGCGAGAAATTTTCTGAGACATATCCATTATGAGTACTAAACACTACCTCCGGTTATCAGGGTGCCCACTCCCCGGTCAGTTAACAGTTCAAGCAGAACGGCATGTGGCACCCGGCCGTCAATGATGTGCGCTGTTTTTACACCGCACTTAACGGCATTAAGCGCGCATTGTATCTTGGGAAGCATACCGCCATAAATAGTTCCGTCGGCAATTAATGCTTCGACCTGCCCTGAGTTCAGCCCGGTCAGCAGGTTTCCTTCTTTATCCAGCAGGCCTGCAGTATTGGTCAGTAACAACAGCTTTTCCGCCACCAGCTCCTCGGCTAATCGCCCGGCGACAAGGTCGGCGTTGATATTATAGGAGGCACCGGCATCATCCACCCCAATAGGCGCGACCACCGGAATAAAGTCGGAGTTTTGCAGCATGGTGATAATGTCGGTGTCGATGGATTCCACTTCGCCCACCTGACCAATATCAATAATCTCCCTCGCGGTCATTTCCGGCGTCATCTCTGTCACCAGCAACCGTTTGGCACGAATAAATCGACCATCCTTACCGGTAACCCCAATAGCCCGGCCGCCATTGTTATTGATGAGTGTCACTATTTCCTTATTCACCAGTCCGCCCAATACCATCTGTACCACATCCATGGTATTGGAATCGGTGACTCTCATTCCCTGTACAAACCGGCTTTCGATGTTCAGTCGTTGCAACATGTCACCAATCTGTGGACCGCCACCATGGACCACCACAGGATTAATACCCACCGCCTTCAGCAAGACCACGCCTTGAGCAAAGCTGTTTTTCAGTTCGTCGTTTTCCATGGCATTGCCACCGTATTTAACGACGACGGTCTTACCGGCATAGCGTTGCAAATAGGGCAGAGCCTCGGTCAGAACCGTAGCAATTTCCTGAGAGGATAAAGCAGGCTTATCCATTATTCCTCCACGTTGCTCTTCAATTGCTCTTACAGATTGAGCATGGTGTCCGTTATTGTTTATTGGTGGCGGCATGGCACAACCAGCCATACTTTTGTTAAAAAAGCAGTAATCAGTGGGTTCCGGAGTGTCCAAAGCCTCCGGCACCACGGTCACTCTCGTCAAAACTTGCCACAATCTCCAGTCGGGCCTGAACCACGGGAACCAGAATTAACTGGGCAATCCGCTCCCCTGGTTGAACCGTAAACCTGGTATTTCCCCGGTTCCAGCAGGACACCATCAGCTGACCCTGATAGTCAGAGTCAATCAGTCCAACAAGGTTACCCAGAACAATGCCATGCTTATGACCCAGGCCGGAGCGGGGAAGGATCATCGCCGACAGGGATGGGTCTTCAATGTGTATAGCCATACCGGTAGGCAGCAACTGGGTTTGACCCGGTTCCAGGGTCATCGGTTGATCAAGGCAGGCTCGCAGATCAATACCCGCAGAGCCTTCTGTGGCATATTCCGGCAATGGAAACTCTGTGCCCAGCCGCGAGTCCAGAATACGAGTCTTTAGTGTTCTCATGTCGTTTAATTCCCTGTTAATTCCCTGTGTATTTACCGTCAAATGCCAATCAAGGCTGTTCATCAGTCTCAGTTTTGGGCTTTAGGCTTTTCCACTTTCTGAAACGGCGGGCAACAATTTGCAGCAGCTTGCGGGACACCACTTTTTTCGACGCTCTTGGTAATGGCTCTTCCAGCGCTTCAGCGATGACGGTGACTTCATTGCTGTCGCTGCTGAAGCCAATCTCCCGGTCACCCACATCATTGGCCACCACCAGATTCATCTTCTTGCGGCGCATCTTATCCGCAGCGTAGCCCAGTACATTGTGCGTCTCTGCGGCAAAACCAACCACAAAGGGCGGTGAGTCCAGAGCGGTGACCGAAGCAATAATGTCGGGGTTACGCACCAGTGTAATCTCCAGGGTTTCACTGCCATTTTCAGGGTCTTTCTTAATCTTTTCCCTGGCAACCTCGGCAGGACGATAGTCACTGACAGCAGCACAACCGATAAAGATATCAATACCGGCTATCCGATCATGAACGGCCTGATGCATATCCCTGGCACTGACCACATCAACCCGACCGACCCGATCCGGTGTGTCCAGATTAACCGGACCACTGATCAGGGTAACCGTTGCCCCTGATGCGACAGCCGCTTCGGCAATGGCAAAGCCCATTTTTCCGGAACTGTGGTTGGAAATATAGCGGACCGGATCAATATCTTCGCGGGTACCGCCAGCAGTGATCATTATATTTAGCCCAGTGAGAATATCATGCCTAAACAGCGCCGATGTTTTTTCCACAATCAGCTCAGGGTCGAGCATCCTGCCCGGACCGATATCACCACAGGCCTGACTACCATCGCTTGGGCCAAACAAATGGATATTCCGCTCCAGCAACTCTTCGCAATTCTGCCTGGTCACACTGTCACGCCACATCCCCTGGTTCATGGCCGGTGCCAGGCAAATAGGCGCACTGGTGGCCAGGCACAGGGTGGTTAACAGATCATCTGCATGCCCACCGGCCAGTCGTGCAATAAAGTCAGCAGTGGCAGGCACCACCAGAACCACATCCGCCCAGCGGGCAAGTTCAATGTGCCCCATGGCCGCTTCCGCCCTGGTATCGAGTAAATCCAGATGCACCGGGTTGTGAGACAGTGCCTGCAGGGTTAATGGGGTAATAAATTCACAGGCGGCACTGGTCATGACCACACGGACATCAGCCCCCAGTTTGGTCAGCAGACGAATCAGCTCTGCACTCTTATAAGCAGCAATGCCGCCGGTAACACCAAGAACAATGCGTTTGTTACTTAGCTGTTGCATAGGTTGCAAATTTCCTCGGGGAATTAAACCGGCATTTATTTGTCTGAGTAGTCAGTAACCGCACAAAACGCCATGAGCTACTCACCATAAATCCGCTCCATCATAGCAGTGAATAGCTGACGGTATAACCACCATACAAGTCTGGAGTCATCATTTGCTGCCAAGAGAAAAGATACTGGCTATGGGTCCGTCAGCACTGACTGAAGCGGAGCTATTGGCACTGCTGTTAAGAACTGGTTGCCAGGGTATGAACGTGATGGAGCTGGCCAGCCATCTGCTGGAACAGTTTGGTGGCCTGGAAAAACTGCTGACCACCCGCCACCAGCACCTTATGTCTGTTAAAGGCCTTGGGCCTGCCAAAGCCACTCAGCTCAGTGCCACCCTGGAGCTTTGTCGAAGGGTACTTCGCGAAAAAGTAGCGAACTCAGACGTTATCACCAGCCCGGAGTCAACCCGGGAATACCTGCAGTTGCACTTCCAGGGGCTTCAGCGGGAGCAGTTTGCCTGTCTTTTTCTGGATACCCGGCACCGGGTTATTGCCCTTGAAACACTCTTTCAGGGTACTTTGAACGCGGCCACCGTTCATCCCAGGGAGGTGGTGAAGCAGGCTCTGGCTTTGAATGCGGCATCACTGATTCTGTGTCACAACCATCCATCGGGCGATCCTGAGCCCAGTCAGGCTGACATTCACATTACTCAACGGTTGAAAGAGGCGCTGCAGCTGGTGGATATTCAGGTGCTGGATCATATGATTGTGGGACAGGGAAAGATACTATCCATGGCGGAACGTGGTCTGGTTTAACACCAGCATTCCATGTTCAGCAGTGAAACTTAATCATCAGACTCCATGTGCTCGTCATCCTGATCGTCATAAACATCATCGGGCTCAGGCGCAAGAAACCACTCATCCAGTTTCATAGAGAGCTGATCAACACCGGTTTTCTTGAGTGAAGAGAATAACTGAACGCTCACCTGTGGGAATCGGGACAGATCCTTTCTGAGCCCGTTCAAAGCCTGTTTGGCAGCTCCCTGTTTCAACTTGTCCGCTTTGGTGAGCAAAATGTGCAGAGGTAAGTTTGCACTCACACTCCAGTTAAGCATCATCTGATCGAACGCTTTCATCGGATGACGAATATCCATCAACAACACCAGGCCAACCAGCGCCTCACGGCGCTCCAGATAATCGGTCATGTGATGCTGCCACTCTTGCTTCATGGCTTCAGGCACTTTGGCATAACCATAGCCCGGAAGATCCACCAGAAAGACATTTTCCTGCACATCAAAGAAGTTGATAAGCTGGGTTCTTCCGGGCGTCTTACTGGTACGAGCCAGCTTATTGGAACCGGTAAGGGCATTCAGTGCGCTGGACTTTCCTGCATTAGAGCGACCCGCAAAGGCCACTTCACGACCTTCATTCTCCGGACACTGGCTCAGTCTGGCCGCACTCTTGTAAAAAGAGGCCTGGCGGTAATTTAATGAAGATCTGGTATCACTCATGGGGTTTTATCTATTCCAGTAATCTTTGCTAATTTCCAATGAGCCGGTAATAAATAGGTACTGGACTCAATAAATCACGTAAAAGAGATCAGAAAACGGGGGACTGGAGCCTGTCGGACTCCCGAGTATCACTTCCAACTGATTGATATCGCTCTGCCTGTACCGGTCGCCGGTTGAGTAGTTTATACTATCGTCGTTCAAGGTACATGCGTCATGTCACCTGATGCTGAAGCAGACAGAAAGCAGACGCGAATCACTGCATAGGTCTGCTCCAAACAATAAAAGCTGTCAGGTCTGATGAATAATAACAGCCATTTGAGGCAAACGCCGTAACTGGGTCAGGTAATGAAAAAAGTCATTCTCACTCTGGTAATTTCTTTGGGGGTAACGGGCGTAGCCTTTGCCAAAGGGGATGCAGCAGCAGGCAAGAGCAAAGCAACGACCTGCGCTGCCTGCCATGGCACCACTGGGATCAGCCCTGCTCCAAACTGGCCAAATCTCGCCGGTCAGGGGGAGCGTTACCTGATTAAACAGATCACTGAAATCAAGGACGGCGTACGCTCTGTTCCAGAGATGATGCCCTTCGTCAGCGCTCTGACCACACAGGATATTGCTGACCTGGCAGCTTACTTTGCCAGCCAGCCAGCCCCTCAGGGAGCAACTAATGCCAAGTATGTCACAATGGGTGAAGCACTCTATCGCGGTGGAGATGCCAAAAAAGGCATTCCAGCCTGTTCCAGCTGCCACTCTCCCACGGGTAAGGGTAACTTCCTGGCGGGATTCCCCTTACTGGCGGGCCAGAAAGCAGATTACACCGCCAAGCAGCTTCGCGACCTTCGTGAGGGTGATCGAACCAATGACGGTGATACCAAAATCATGAGAACCATTGCCGAGAAGATGAGCAATAAAGAGATCGAAGCGGTTTCTCACTACATCAGCGGTCTTCGTTGACCATTTCTCATCCTTGAGACTCACAGAAGCCCGGGTTACACAGGCTTCTGTCCTACTCCTCTTGTAAAAACATCCTGACCAGCCTGAATGATCAGACTTCCTTTTCGTCAGATGCTGAAGTAATGTGTCGCCAATAAAACACCATATCCTTGAATAACAAAGAAAAACAAAGGACTCCCGAATGACTAAAAAAACGAAGGGTATATTAGGTATCGCTGTATTCCTCGGCATTGCCCTGGTCGCAGCGGGTTATCTGTTCAATGATGCCTCACACAGTCAGGAAGCAATAGTTACTCAAAATACCCCGGTAGCGCAAGCCAGTATGACCAAGCGCCCGGCAGCCAGTGATAGCTCATCTGCTTCATCATCTTCTTCAGTCATCACTCAATCCGGTCCACCTCAATTATTTCAGCCAGGCCAGCATTATCGGGTTTTATCCAACCCGGTAACCACCGATGCCAAACCGGAGAAGGTGGAGGTGGTCTCTATTTTCTGGTATGGATGCCCCCACTGTTACGCACTCGAACCAAAGATTGAACAGTGGCAACAGACCTTGCCTGCAGATGTTGAGTTCATTCGAACGCCCGGTTTCTTCGGCCCTAACCTTTGGCAGACCCATGCCCGGCTTTACTATACTGTGCGCAATCTGGGGCTGGAAGAGAAGGTTCATGCCGGTATCTTCAGTGAAATACAGAACCGCCGAAACCAGCTCCAGGACAGTGAACAAATGGCCGAGTTCCTGAATCGGAAGTTTGGTGTTGAGCCTGAAGCCTTTAATAAAGCGTTCAAGGGCTTTGGTGTGAATAATCAGCTGCAAAAAGCCTTCTCTAAACTTAAAGGCTATGAGCTGTCTGGCGTACCCGCCATCGTTATCGACGGGCGATATGTGGTTGAGCCCGGGCTGGCAGGATCACTGGGTAATATGCCGGTTATTGCCGACTACCTGATCCGGAAAGTTAAGCAGGATCGAAAAGGTTAGTGACATTGCAGCAGTGGTTAAATGTCAGACGTCTGGGCTTTTAACCACTTTTATTTGGTATAAATCATCGATCTTTCTTTGCAGGAATTTGGATAAAAGGCCGGCAATATCTGTCTATAAGTTTCCCGTATCCATTTCTGGCGGTAAAGCACTATGCCCATTCGAACCCTTACAGGCGCCATTCGACGACGCTTACACCGGCAGCGTTGTCAGTACCGGTCCGGGCATATTCATCACTCGGCACCGGGAGAAAACCCTTGTCAGCTGAACAAAAAGACCCTCAGTCTGCTCAGCTTTAATATTCAGGTGGGCATCAATACTCAGCAATACCGGCATTATCTGACCCGCAGCTGGCAATATATTCTGCCTCACGCTAAACGTCAGGCTACCCTTGACCGAATTGCCGGTGTTCTTCCTGACTTTGACCTGGTTGCCCTGCAGGAAGCTGACGGTGGCAGTATTCGAAGCAGTTTTATCAACCAGACAGAATATCTGGCCCTCAAAGGACATTTCCCTTACTGGTATCACCAGATCAACCGCAACCTTGGCAAGCTGGCACAACACAGTAATGGCTTGCTTAGCCGGTTTGAACCCGCATCCCTGGAAGATCATAAGTTGCCCGGACTGATTCCCGGCCGGGGTGCCATTGTCGCTCGCTTTGGCAACCCTGAGGAGCCTCTTACGGTGGTGATGATGCATCTGGCACTGAGCAAAAGGACCAGAAATATCCAGCTCTCCTATATCCGGGATGTTGTGCAGTTCAATCAGCATGTGGTGTTGATGGGTGATATGAACACCCATGCGGATCAATTACTCAATGACTCACCCCTGAAAGATACATCCCTTCATGCAGCACACTGGGGGCAAAATACCTTTCCCAGCTGGCAACCAAAGCGTTCTCTGGATCATATTCTGATCAGCCCATCCCTGATTGTTCATCGATTTGGCGTTATCAATATGCCTATAACGGATCATTTGCCGGTATCTGTGGAAATCCGGGTTCCTGACTCCGTATTGATCAAAGTATGATTTATCGAACCGAAATACGGCTGAGGCTTATCAGGCTCTTTTGGCAGGATATGTATGAAATGTTTGTTGACTGGCAAGGCTTTTGTTAGCCCGGATACCATCAAAAATGGAGACTCAATGATGAGCCACAGGAAGCTGGGTGTTTTTGGCTCAGCATTTGACCCACCAACACTTGGACATCTGGATGTTTTACATCAGGCAGCCACCTGCCATGACTGCATCCTGCTGGTTCCCAGTGCATTTCATGCTTTTGACAAAAAACCTCTGCCATTGGGCCTTCGTCTGCAAATGCTGCAATGCTTTATCGATGAAGCAGATGCTGGCTGCCCTCTGGCCGTTTGTGATCTGGAAGCCGAACTGCTGGAACAGAATCCCGACAGGCCGGTATACACCTATGACCTGATGACAGCCTTAACCAATAAATACCGGGATAAAGCCACACTTTCATTCATCAGGGGGCCGGATAATGCCAGGCCTGAAACCTGGACCCGATTTTATAAATCGCAGGAAATTGAGGAAAAGTGGCCGATCTTTACCGCTACTGAACGGGTTGCCATCCGTAGCAGTGATGTCCGCAACATTCTTGAATCCGCAAAAGTAGCCGATGATCTTCAGCAGGGGTTGAATATGCTGCTACCTTCTGTTCAGGCTTTTATTATCAATAACAACTTATACCAGACAGGGAACACATGAAGCTTTCAGGTCTTGATGCCAGTGATGTACAGGTTCAGGAAGAGGCAAAGGTTTATTCAGGCTTTCTGAAACTCTTTAAATACACCATTACTCATGGACTCTTCAAAGGGGGAGTCAGTCGTCCCCTGATCCGTGAAGCCACCGTCAGGCCACCCTCTGTTGGCGTCATTTTATTTGACCCGGTCCATGACCAGGTGGTTCTGGTGGAGCAATTCCGCATGGGGCCTTTTTTGAGCGATGATGACCCCTGGTTGCTGGAAGTGGTTGCCGGCATCAGCGAGCCCGGAGAAACGCTGGAAGAAGTTGCCCTTCGCGAAGTAGAGGAAGAAACCGGTTATCAGATTACTTCATTAATGCCGGTCTCTGATTTCTATGTCAGCCCCGGTGCAAGCAACGAAAAACTCAAGCTTTTCTGTGGTCTGGTGGATGCCACGGCTGCTGGCGGTATTTTTGGCGTTGCCGATGAAGGAGAGGATATCAGGGTTCATGTTCTTCCCTTCCGTGAAGCTTATGATATGGTGGAAGACGGAAGGATTGCCAACGCTCCAGCGGTCATTGCACTGCAGTGGCTCAAACTGCATCATCATGAGTTATGCCAACATGAAAAATAACATCTTCCCAAACTGGTTCCGGCAGCGGTATGCCTTCATCTTTATAGTTAGTTTTTTGGTGGTGACTCTCGCTGGATGCCAGACAAACGGCAAAATGTTCCCTGAATTTAATCAGGAAAAGCTCACGAAGGATAATAATTGGACAGTATTACCTTTTATTAGCCACACTGGTGTTCCAGCCGAGGATCTTATTCAGCTTGAACGTATTTTGTTGGTCCAACTGCCCTCTAAAGGCATAGAAAACCCTAAAATTTACCAGGCACCTAAAACTTTCTCGGTTCCAGATTACCTTTCCGAACTCTACCAGGTTGAGCAAGCGCGCCTTTGGGCTATCAGTCAACACATCAAATACTCAATATCTGCTGAAATTCTTGAGTGGCAGTATGACGAGCAGAACCGTTTTTCCACAACTCTAAGCTTGAAAGTCAATAATGTATCTTCGGGAGACCTGGTTTGGAGCATAAATGGTCTGGGAGAAGGCCGCCCTGGTGAAGCGGCTTACGATGTGAGCCGAAAACTTATTGCTGATCTGGTAGCATCCATGCCTCTTCAATAAGCATAAAGGTCCCGAAAACTTATACTAATTAATCGAAAACGAGAGAAAAGGACATGCTCTACGTACTCAGGGATGATACCAATCAGGTGTGTGCCGTTTCAGATAAACCACTGTCAAATGAGTGGGAACAGGTCGAAACGAACGACGAAAGCCTGATGCTCTTTCTGCACAATAATCCGGAAATCAGCTCCGGTATTATGGCGTCTTCCGATGCCGACTTCATCCGGGTACTTGAGGATGTGATTGATCTATTAATTGATAAGCAGATCATCCAGTTCACTGAGTTTCCTGATGTCGTTCAAGAAAAACTTCTCCATCGCCGCAGATACCGGGAAAGCCTCAGGAGTAATGCTGATACTACCCGGCTTCTGGAAGACGGTGATAACAGCATCTTTTAATTGAAAATCTGGCCTGAACAGGTCGGAATATCTCCCCTCTGGTCGTCAGGCTACCTTTCAGCCGAAATCGTTCCCGGTGGTGTAATTCGGGCATTGATGGTTGGCCAGTTCCCAGGCCAGCGGCTCTGTGTTTCCATTGATATACTGGGCACCATCAGCTTTGTTTCATGAATCCTTTCTGGAAATAAAATCCCATCCAATACCCTTGCCCCCAGCCAATCTGAGGAGCAGCAATACCAAAACCCTTTGCCTCAATTTGCTTTTGACGCAGAGTTTGGAGATTGTGCTGGAAATTATCGGTCAGTATATCATCAACACATACCTGTTGATGTTGCTGAAAAAGCAGGGGATCACCCATGATGACCAGATCCGGACTATCAGGCAAACGCATCATTAAAAGAACCACTCAACATCTGGCTATGATCAATCAGTGTAACCTGAGAACTGTCATTTAATAACTTCGACATTTCAATGAATGGTTTCAGCACATAGAGCTTCCCTCATTCTCAGGCTTGGCCTGTCGCCATCAGGACAAATCCTTACGGATAGCTCCCGCGTTGATCAGCAGTTCGACGATCGCCTTGTGCCCTTGCCGGGAGGCCCAAATCAGTGCAGTGCGGCCATCGTGCATACCGGCATTGACTTTAGCACCCTTGTCGATCAGCAGTTCGGCGACCGCCTTCTGCCCGAACTGAGAGGCCAACATCAGGGCAGTGCGGCCATTGTGTTTTTCGGCATTGACGTCAGCGCCCCTGTCGATCAGCAGCTCGGCAACCGCCTTGTGTCCTCTCTGGGAGGCCGACATCAGGGCAGTGAAGCCTTTTAGATTTCCGTCTTCAATCCGGCAGGCATTGACGTTAGCGCCCCTGTCGATCAGCAGCTCGGCGATCGCCTTGTGCCCTTTCTGGGAGGCTGACATCAGGGCAGTGAAACCAGTGAGATCTCCGGCATTACTTCGGCAGGCATTGACGTTAGCGCCCCTGTCGAGCAGCAGCTCGGCGACCGCCTTGTGTCCTGTCTGGGAAGCCGACATCAGTGCAGTGAAGCCATCTTTCATACCGGCATTGACCTTAGCGCGCCTGTCGAGCAGCAGCTCAGCGACCGCCTTTTGCCCGTACTGGGAGGCCCACATAAGCGCAGTAAAGCCATTGTCCATACCGGCATTGACGTCAGCGCCCCGGTCGATCAGCAGTTCGGCGACCGCCTTGTGTCCTTGCTCGGAGGCCCACATCAGGGCAGTGAAGCCAGTGAGATCTCCGGCATTACTCTGGCGGGAATTGACGTCAGCGCCCCGGTCGATCAGCAGTTTGGCGACCGCCTTGTGCCCTCGCGAGGAGGCCGACATCAGAGCAGTGTTGCCATTTTGACCTCCGGCATTACTCTGGCGGGCATCAATTTTAGCGCCCCTGTCGATCAGCAGTTCGGCGACCGCCTGGTGCCCGTGCCGGGAGGCCAACATCAGGGCAGTGCAACCATCCTCCATACCGGCATTGACGTCAGCGCCCCTGTCGATCAGAAGCTTGGCAACCACCTGGTGTCCGTTCTGGGAGGCCAATATCAGGGCAGTGAAGCCATGGCAATTTCCGGTATTGACGTCAGCACCCTTGTCGATCAGGCGCTTGAGGGTCTCCAGATCACCGTACTTACTAGCGTAGAAAAACGCCTGACCGGGAAAAAATTCGTGCGGGTAAGATTCGCCGGTGGCCACATTCACCAGAGGTATCGGATCTTGCCGACACATCGCGCACTGGCGTGAACCAACGGAGTGTGAATTCAAAGACTTCGAAATACACCACAGATCATAGAGATGACCACATTGGGTTTTGACAACAGTGGGTACCACATCACGGCCATGGAATTTCTCTAAACAAATGGGGCAGAGATCAACCGTCGGTTCTAGGTCAGTATTTACGGGAACGGAGGAGAGGGAAACAGTATCCATCGATAAACAACCATATCACTGTATGAGGGATATGGTTAGAGGGGAAAAAAACACATAAATTCCATAATGGAAGTCTGCTGCCGCTCATTAACATTCCGGCGGTAAATGTTTATAACCAACAATTATGTCAGGAAAATTCAACTGAAGCACTGATCAGCATCAGGCAAAATATGATTTCATAGTGACTACTACTTATAATGGCTTCTCAATTTAGGTTTATTAAGCATCATGAACAGAACTTATCGTTTACTTGTTTCCTGCCCGGACGCTACTGGCATCGTAGCGACCGTCAGTGACTTTATCGCCAGACACGGTGGCTGGATTGTTGAAGCCAATCATCACGCTGATCCAGTGACCGGGCGCTTTTACATGCGCAATGAAATCAAAGCGGAAAGTCTGCCTTTTTCTCTGGATGAATTTAAACATCATTTCACCCCTATTGCTGAAAAGCTCAGTCTGGAGTGGCGCATCAATGACTCAGGAATTCCCCAGCGTGTTGCCCTTCTGGCCAGTAAAGAGGCCCACTGCCTGTCTGACCTGCTTTACCGCTGGCGAAGTGGCGACCTGAACATGGAAATCCCCTGTGTCATCTCCAATCATGAAGATTTACGCAGCTATGTAGAGTGGCATGGTATTCCCTATCACCATGTACCTGTGGATAAAGAGGATAAGGCATCCGCCTTTGAGAAAATGACATCACTGCTGGAACAGTTCAGTGTTGATACAATTGTACTTGCACGTTATATGCAAATTTTGCCACCGCAACTGTGTGAGCAGTATGCAGACCGTGTCATTAATATCCATCACAGCTTTCTGCCTTCCTTTGTGGGCGCCAAACCCTACCATCAGGCCTATGAGCGAGGCGTTAAGCTGGTAGGTGCCACCTGCCACTACGTGACAGAAATCCTTGATGCTGGCCCGATCATCGAACAGGACGTAATCCGGGTTGGGCATCACCACCTGCCAGAAGATATGGTTCGTTTGGGCAAGGATGTTGAGAAAAGTGTACTGGCTCGGGGGTTGAGGTATCACATTGAAGACCGGGTTATTGTTGATGGTAGCAAGACCATTATTTTAGGATAGTTCTTATAAAGAATAACGATTGCCGCCATCCTGTGGATAAGCTGTTAAAGTCTGTGCATAAGCTATGAATACACAGGGTATAACCAATCCATGATGCAGATATCGCTCAGGGAAGAGTCATGAAACTACAGTCCTGCCCCTGTTGTCGGGGTAAAGCCATATTTGCCGATCTGATCATCGGCAAAGGCAGTCAACGGGTGAAAATGTGGCAGGTCAGCTGCAGTGGTTGTGGTTTATCCACAGAGATGGACGAAGATAAAAGATATGTGGCAAAACGCTGGAATCTTCGCCAGGAGTACGCAAATCTGAAAATGTGGGTGACATTGCTGTCAGCGTTGCTGCCAGTGTCGATCATCATCAGTCTGCTGCTTGGCAACTTGATGGGTATCAGCCTAATCAGCTGAGTTTATCATTCTTCTTCGCTGCACCCTGAATACAACTGGTGATGTTATCCACAAGCTGGTTGATAAACTTCGCATAGCTTTCAGGTCCGGATTGAATATTTTCTGCTAACGGGTCAAGCACACCAACTCTGACGGAAAGCCCTTCGGTCAACCGATCTATATAAGCAGGCTGGAACTGTGGCTCCCGGAAAATACAAGTTGCCCCCGCTTTGTCTAACTGCCCTTTCAGGCTTACCAGGTGGCGGGCCCCGGGTTGCTGTTCAGGATTCAGGGTAAAATAGCCAGCAACTTCCAACCCATACTGCTCTTGTAAATAGCCATAGGCATTATGAAAAACAAAAAATGGCTGCTTTCCTGATTGCTCTACTTTTTGACCGTTGCGCGAGTCCGTCTGGTCCATGCTGTTCAGGAAAAGATCAAGATTACGCTGATAACGGGACTGGTTAACCTTGTCCACAGAAATCAACACACGGGCCATCTCTCTGGCAATAACCCTGGCGTTATCGGTGCTCAACCAGATATGAGGGTCATAGTCACCATGGTCATGATGCTCTGAGTGCTCATGGATATGGTGCTCATCCTCTTCACTGCTGCGCAGGCGAATCCCATGAATGTCCATCGCGGATACGGCTTTTACCCCCTTTGCAGAGGCCAACATTTTTGGCAGGAAAGTCTCCATTGAAGGACCTACCCAAAAAATGACATCTGCACTTCTTAACTTTCGGGCATCAGAGGGCTTAAGGCTATGGCTATGGGGAGAGCTTCCCGGAGGCAGCAATACACCGGTATCGGTCACCCCCTCTGTGACCGCCTGGGCAATCAGCTGCAAGGGCTTGATACTGGCAAGAACCTTTGGTGGCTCAGCACTTGCGAAGCAGCTGACAGTCATTAGTAATGCTGTCATCAGCAACGGTTTAACAGGGACAAACTGCATACAAAATCCGCTCTTTTGGAAAGTGTTATAATATAACACTTCAATCTAAAAAAAGATCCCCACATTCATAGTTCAGAACCAAGATCTCAGTTAGCCTTTTCTGAACCGTAGTAATACTTACTGAGACATAAAAGGGAAGGGCCAGGAATAGGGATTGGAAGTGACAGGCTGGAAATCAAATGAACAATCCGGCGGGGATAATCTGGTACTAATGCTCAATTTATCTATGATGGCAGCAAGATAGAGTATTTTTGAATACGAACCCTCACCGAGGAGTAAGCAAAGGTTCGTATTGATTGGAAGTGATTAGATGCCTTCCCAGTAGTCTTCACCAAAAATGGCGCTGAGCCGCTTGTCTTCTTCCCGATCCTCAAGTGCTCTGCGGATTTGCAGGGAACGCTTGGAACCTTTCTGCTCAAGTTCAGGACGGATCAGGTGCTCATCCAGAATGAACTCTTTTTCGACTTTTTTACCTTTTCCCATAACAGCATCCTCTTTTTGTATTTGTTTTTAAATGATGCCTGATTAAGATTACCAAAATATTAAATTACTGGTCATAGGACAACTACTCATGTCGTATAAAAATGTGAGATAAATCTCACAAATGAACCATAACACAGGCAAGACCTCATGGCGCAGTTTCGCTAAACTCTCATTGTTCTGGTAAATACTCTCCCCATAACAAGGGGGCATCGAATTCTGACTGAAAGATGTTTATGGACGTAACCTCAATACTTGATTCACTGAATGATGCACAGCGCAGTGCTGTTGCAGCTCCCGTCAGTTCTATGCTGGTTCTGGCCGGTGCCGGTAGTGGTAAAACCCGCGTTCTTGTCCACCGGATCGCCTGGCTGGTGCAGGCTGAAGCCATGTCCCCCTACTCGGTGATGGCCGTCACCTTCACCAACAAGGCCGCTGCAGAGATGCGCTCACGTATTGAGGAACTGCTGGGCATCGCCCCCAGGGGGATGTGGGTGGGTACTTTTCATGGTCTTTCCCATCGTCTGCTCAGGGCACACTGGAAGGAAACAGGACTGCCCGAAAACTTTCAGATTCTGGACAGTGATGATCAGCTGCGCGTGCTCAAACGGATTATGAAAGCCATGCAGCTGGATGAACAAAAGTGGCCTCCACGTCAGGCCCAATGGTTTATCAACGGCAAAAAAGATGAAGGACTTCGTCCCGATTACATTGATCCCGGTTACGATCCATTCGAACGAACCATGGTTGATGTTTATCGACGCTACCATGAGTACTGCGAACAGGCTGGAGTAGTGGACTTTGGGGAGCTACTGCTGCGGACACACGAGCTGCTGCTGAAGCGGGCCGATATTCTCCAGCATTACCGCAAACGTTTCCGATATATCCTGGTGGATGAGTTTCAGGATACCAACGCCGTGCAGTATGCCTGGCTGCGATTGCTGGCGGGAGACCAGGACAAACTGATGGTGGTGGGTGATGATGATCAGTCCATTTACGGCTGGCGCGGTGCCAGAATTGAAAATATACGTCAGTTCACACATGACTTCCCCAATGCGCAGACCATCAAACTGGAACAGAATTACCGCTCTACCGGCAATATTCTGCAGGCCGCCAATGCTGTTATTGCCAATAACCCGGATCGTTTGGGAAAAGAACTTCGTACCGATGGCGATAAAGGCGAGCCAGTGTACCTGTACGCTGGCTTTAATGAAATGGACGAAGCCCGATTTATTACCGACCGGATTAAAGATGCCATCACCAAAGGCACGGCCCGCAGCGATATTGCCATCCTTTACCGGTCCAATGCGCAGTCCCGTATTCTTGAAGAGGCGATGCTCAGGGCTGCGATCCCCTATCGAATCTACGGTGGGCAGCGCTTCTTTGAACGGGCAGAAATCAAAAACGCCCTGGCCTATCTCCGTCTTGTCCGTTCGCCTGATGACGACACCTCTCTGGAACGGGTGATCAATATTCCCACCCGGGGTATTGGTGAGAAAACCGTAGAAAAGCTCAGAGAGGCGGCCCGAAGTCAGGGTATTTCACTCTGGCAGGCGCTGAAAAACCTGGTGGCATCATCTGCGGTTGGCGGTAAGGCGGGTAAATCCATGGCAGCCTTTGTGGAACTGATCGAGTCCATGAGCCATGGGGGTGAAACACTGGATCTGGGTGAACTGTCCGATCATGTGGTCACCATGAGTGGGCTGATTGACCACCACAGTAAAGAGAAAGGCGAGAAAGGTCAGGCTCGGGTGGAAAACCTGGAAGAACTGGTGAATGCCTGTCGTCAGTTTGATATGGACGAACTGTTCCTTGATGAAGAGCAGGGTGAAGAAACCGAAGCCATGACGCCTCTGGATGCCTTCCTGGCCAATGCCGCACTGGAAGCGGGCACCAGTCAGGCCGATCAGTTCCAGGACAGCGTGCAGATGATGACGCTTCACTCTGCCAAGGGTCTGGAGTTCCCGCTGGTATTTCTGGCCGGTATGGAGGAGGGGTTATTCCCCCATAAAATGTCGCTGGATGAAGGCAACCTTGAGGAAGAGCGTCGGCTTTGTTATGTGGGTATTACCCGTGCCATGGAAACTCTTTATCTGACCTATGCCGAAAGCCGACGCCTGTATGGCAGTGAAACCATGAACCGCCCTTCCCGTTTTATTCGGGAAATTCCCGGTGAACTGCTTCAGGAAGTTCGCCTTGGTGGCACCATTACCCGACCGGTAGCGACTCGCATGGCACCGACATCACCTGACCATGGTCTGTCACTGGGCCAGCGCGTCCATCACAACGTGTTTGGTGAGGGTGTTGTGATTAATTACGAAGGTGATGGCAACCAGGCCCGGGTTCAGGTCAATTTCGATTCTGAAGGCGCTAAATGGTTGATGATGGCCTATGCTAATCTGTCTCCAATTTAGGAGGCTGTCCGAGAATAGCGCCCGTAGCGAGGATTGCGAGAAATTGAGGATA
>NZ_JAHHPM010000405.1 GCF_024606345.1 Endozoicomonas sp. YOMI1 | reverse complement strand
CAGCAATTCCCGATAAATTGATTACCATCAATGATATCAAGGGTTAGAGGGAAAGTAGCTATTCCTGCAATCGCAGACTTTTAGTATATTATTTGGCATATATACTATTAATGTCGTGTTACTGTGCCTCCATCAAAGAATAAAGCGCTTGCTGAAAAATTGATCTCGCTGGTCTCGAAAGAAGCTGCAAAGATTCCGGATTTTCGACCAAAAAACAACCATGCGAAAATCTCTCTGCATGATGCCGTCATGTGCGGTCTTGCTGTCATGCATCTGAAATATCCATCGTTGCTTAAGTTTGACCAGGACTGCCTGAATGATGCTGATAAGCTCCATAACCTGAAATCCCTTTATGGTGTTGAGCAAGTTCCCAGTGATTCGCGCCTTCGTGAACTGCTTGATCCCATTGAGACCCGCTATTTTCGGAAGTTTTTTACCATTTTGTTTGCCTATGTTCAGCGCTCCGGCTGGCTCAAACAATTTGAGTATTTTGAGGAAGGTTATCTCGCTCCTATTGATGGAACAGGGCATTTTGCTTCTGGAACCATCCATTGCCCTGAGTGCTGTGTGAAAAAACCGGATAGCAAAAATCCCCAGTACTACCATCAGTTGCTGGCTTGCTGTCTGGTTAAACCGGGTAAGAAGGAAGTACTACCTTTGATGCCTGAACCCATCATTCAGCAGGTAGATGCCTCAAAAAACGACTGTGAGCAAACAGCTCTCAAAAGACTTCTGGCGAACATTGCCAGAGAGCACCCGCACCTGAAACTGGTGCTCAACTTTGACGATTTATACTCCGATGGACCCACGATAAAGCTGGTTAAATCCTATAACTACAGCTTCATCATGGTTGCGAAGGACACCAGTCACCCATCACTTTATGAAGCAGTGGATGAGCTGGACATAGCGAACAAAGTTGTTCGCCATGGGTATACCGACGAAGATGGCTATCGACACTGGTTCCGGTTCGTCAATGGAGTTCCCATCAATAAGTCCCATAAAGAGATATTGGTCAACTACCTTGAGTACGTAGAAATCAGTCCCAAAGGAAAGAAATACACCAACACTTGGGTTACTGATATTTACATTACCCTTGAAAACGTGACCAAAGTCATGCGAGGAGCACGCGCCAAGTGGAAAATTGAGAACGAAACGTTTAACACACTGAAAACACAAGGGTACAACCTGGAACACAATTACGGGCACGGAGAGATGCATCTGGCGACAAACTTTGCCAGCTTGACATTTACCGCTTTTCTCATTGATCAGATAGAGCAGCTTGCCTGCCCTCTTTTCCAAAAAGCGTTGTCGGTATCGAAATCAAAAAAATCGCTCTGGCATGGGATAAGGGGGCTGTTTGACTGGTTTATTATCGACTCATGGACCGAACTGTTAACAGCAATAACTGTGGGTAAGAGTATCAGCCTGAAAACGCTTATGGTGGATACAACTTAGCCTCTCAATATTCTTGTGTTTTCAGTGTTCGGTGTGTCTACAAAGTAATCAGG
>NZ_JAHHPM010000404.1 GCF_024606345.1 Endozoicomonas sp. YOMI1 | reverse complement strand
ATAGTAACTGCCCACTTAGCCAGAAATATACGATTCCATTTGGCCAACTACTTAACGTCCCTGCTGACAACCCCGAAAAGTGCAGAAGCGATGAACATAATGCCATACTTTCATTTGCTCTGATTAGTCGGAAGCCTTGCCTGTAAAGGTTGGAGAGTGTCACCGGAATACATTAGATAAATTATCAATCCCCAAATTCATGATCTGATCAATTAATTCTTGTGTTAAACAACCTGATGCAATTAATCCTGTAATAATTTTGGTTATTGGTTTTCCGAGAGCACGACAACCTTCAAAAGAATTTTCCAGCAGTTTGTCATCATCCAGATCGACTTCATGGAGGTTCAACTGTAAGCTGAGAATATCAGCATTTGATCGGAAGGCGTTCTGTATTTTTTGTTGAGGACAGCTGTTTGCCAATATCATTTGTTCGATATCTGAAATGATAATTTCACTTCTATCTTCCCGGACAGCATAATAATCTTCAGCAATGCTTTCATCTTTCTCGTACAGAGCTGATTGCCAGGTTGCCCACTCTTCTTCAATAAATGTTGTTGGGTTGTTGCTGGCAATTTCAGAAGATTCTCCTGATTCAGGATTGGTTTCGTACAACCCTACCTCACACTGATAGTCAGTGTTTAAAATAGAGATAAACCGACTCATAAGTTTTTTGCTGTTGTCAGGAAGGTTTCCGTGGTCCGACGATAATTTGGAGAACTCTGTCGCAAGCTGTGAGGCTGCCCGATTCTGGAGTTCGTTAAAGGAATCCTGGTGACTCGTTGGCTGGGTGGCGGATGCGCTGCGTGAGGCTGATTCCTCGGTATTAGGGATACCTTTGTTGTATATTCTATTGATAAGATTTTCCTGCACAAGTCCTCTTTCGATAGCAGCCTTAATAAAGGACTGTGCTTTCACGCAACGGGTTTCAAGTATTGCTCTTAATTGATAAGGGGTGTCCTCTTTTAATATGTCTGCAATGAGATAATCACTAAAGTGTTGTCGATCGATTTTTTGTAAAAAATCTTTCAAAAGATTAATTCTATGATCAAGAGGTATATCTTTAACGATATCTTCAATAGCATCATATTGGCTATCAACAAAATTTTTTTGCCATTTATTCCAGTCCCAGCGTTCTGGATCAGTAGGATTAGTCAGTTGACAAAGATCGGGAGGTAACGTGTAGCGTGTTGAAGATAAATCGTTCAACTGAATAATGATTCTGGCAAATAATGATTTTCTGATATTAACGGCGTTTGTCTGTAGTTGTTCATTGATTTCTTCAGATTTTTTAATAAAATTTATGGCCAGTTTATTGATGTCATCACCAATTTCCTTCGGTGATTTACCCATTGATTCTTGATAAGTTGATGGTGCTCTGGTTTGACCGGTAGCAAAAAAAGTTGTGTCCACAATAATACACCTCAAAAAATGTTTGACATAACCTACCTGTAGAGAATATAAGCAGCCGTCAAAGTAATGGTTTGATAAATAACCTTGTGGAATTAGAGTCTCAAATTGAGGAAAAGTTCATAACCATATCAACGGCCCATGACTACCGGGCTGGAATCATCTTCGGCAGTTCAGGCCTTTCTAAATAACAAGGGTCTGGAAATTCCCACTATAACTGGCTGCTCATGCGGTGAGTTTGTTCATGACAGTTAAAACCGACTACGCAAATATCAACGGCATCTGGTCTGCAGTGCTGATTGAAGAACTGTGGCGCCTGGGTGTCCGGCATGGCTGTATTGCCCCGGGATCCCGCTCAGCACCATTGACCTTTGCAGTGGCAGATCATCAAGGCATGACCCGCCATATTCATTTCGATGAGCGAGGGCTTGGTTTCTTTGCCCTGGGTCTGGCCAAAGCCACCGGAGAAGCGGTGGCTTTGATCACCACTTCAGGCACTGCGGTTGCCAATCTCTACCCGGCCATCATAGAAGCTCACCAGTCGGGTATATCACTGGTGGTTCTGACGGCTGACCGTCCCCCCGAGTTAATTGACTGCGGCGCAAATCAGGCTATTGATCAGCTGAATATCTTTGGTAACTACACCGGAGCGACGCTGGATTTGCCAACCCCGGACAGGTCCATCACCCTCCGTTGGCTGCTGGGCAGTATTGATCAGGCGTATGCCCGGTCATCAGCACTGGGGCTGCCTGTGCATATCAACTGCATGTTTCGGGAGCCGCTCTACCCCCATCAGTTGGAAGAAACTGTTCATATTGAAAATGACGTCTATCTTGCCAGTATCCAGCAATGGATAACCTCATTAACACCTTATACTGAGTACTTTGTACCAGAGTTAACCCGGCTGCCTGATATTGGTCGATGGCAGCATTTTGCCGATGGTAAAGGCCTGATTGTTGCGGGACGGGTAATGCCTGAGACTGACGTTAATGTCATTGTGCAGTTATCAGAACGCCTGGGCTGGCCGTTAATTGCCGATGTTCAGTCACAGCTGCACGGTCACCCAAAAGCCATCAGGCATGCTGACCTTTTACTGGCCAGTTCTGCCAGCGAAAGCCTATTCAATCAGGTCGACCGTGTGTTACAGATTGGCGGTTACCTGACGTGCAAACGGTTGGATCAGTTTATTGCCCGGCACCATTGGCAGGAATATTGGATGCTTGATCCTGCTCCCAGAAGAGTCGATACGGGACAGCGGCAGAGTGTGCGCCTGGTGGGTGATATTGATTCGCTTTGTCATCAACTGCTGCTCAGTAGTGAAGCGATACAGGCTAACCGGGAATGGAGCACGCCATTTACGGCGCTGGCAGAAACGCTTGGCGAAGTGCTGAAAAGTCAACGGCCAAGCCAGCTTAATGAGCAATGGCTCGGTGCTTCTCTGGGGGAACTGCTACCTTCCGGAAGCAGCCTGTTCCTGGGTAACAGTTTGCCCATTCGCATGGTGGATATCTTCTCAACACACCATTTGCCACGGGTTTATGCCAGCCGTGGCGTCAGTGGCATTGATGGGCTGATTGCTACTGCAGCAGGATGTGCTGCAGGAAATCAGGGGCCAATGGTTTTACTGATCGGGGACATCTCTTTCCTCCATGACCTTAACTCCCTGCAATTGGCTGCGCAGTGTAAAACGCCGCTGGTTATTGTGCTGATCAATAACGACGGTGGAGGTATTTTTTATGTGACCACCAAAGGGTGCAGCAATGATACCGCCCGGGTGACTAATGATTATTTTGTCACACCCCATGGCCTTTCTGTGCAGCATGCGGCTGAGCTGTTCAGAATTGATTACTCGGCGCCACAATCCATTGATGACTTTACGGCGCAGTTTAATAAAGCCTGCAGTAAGGCAGGCTGCACCATTATTGAAGTCTTTACTGAGTCTGGCCTGGGGGCAAAAAGTATTGAACAGGCCGTCACTATGGCGAAAACCCTGTGAGCCTGTCCTACTACTGCTCTGGTAATGTCAACGCCCCAGCCCTGGTGTTACTGCATGGGTTTCTGGGCAGTGCAAACGACTGGTACTCCCTGCTGACACGGCTGAAAGACGACTATTATCTAATTACTGTTGACCTGCCGGGGCATGGCTCAAGTCAGTGGCTGGAGGAGGATGCGCAGGGAGCTGAATATTTCTGTTATCGTCTGGAACAGACGGTTCAAACCATTGAACGGGTGGAAGGCATTAGCCTGAAACGATTCAACCTGCTGGGCTATTCACTGGGTGGCCGCCTGGCCATGGCGTATACCATTGCTTGCCCGGAGCGAGTGGAGAAGCTGTTACTGGAAGGAGCGCATCCAGGTCTGCTCAGCGAGCAGGAAAAAAGCGAGCGATACCAGTCAGATCTTCAGTGGGCCAGGCGTTTTCGCCAGGAGCCAGTGGCTGACGTCCTTCTGGACTGGTATAAGCAGCCGGTTTTTTCCGACCTGGATGATAGCCAGATTCGATCGTTGATTGATCAACGCTCAAAAGGCAGTGGTTTACTATTAGCCGATGCCCTGATGTCATTCAGTCTATCAAAGCAGCCAAACTATCGCCGGGCACTGGGTCAGCTCAGAGCCGGTTCACCACTGTGCCCATGTGTTCATTATTTTTATGGTGAAAATGATCACAAGTTTGGGCTGCTTGGACAGCATTTGCTGACAGAGCATGTGATACACAGTGTCCACCCTGTGACCGGGTGTGGACACAATGTTCATCGGGAGCAACCAGAGGCTATGGCCCGGTTGCTCAGAGAGCGCTTCTAAAGAGTTATAAGGAGTTGGATATGAGCAAGCAGCTGGATTCAGGTGTGATCTGGGAAAACCTCAGTGGTGATTATCAGGACATTCACTATCACCAGGCAGAGGGTATGGCCAAAATTACCATTAACCGCCCGGAAAAGCGCAATGCCTTTCGTCCACAGACCATTGTCGAGATCCAGAAGGCTCTGGAGTCGGCACGTTTTGATGAGTCAGTGGGTGTGGTGATTTTGACCGGTGCCGGTGATCTGGCATTTTGTTCCGGTGGTGACCAGAGCGTTCGCGGCGATTCTGGCTACAAAGATGATAAAGGAACTCATCATCTGAATGTTCTTGATCTTCAACGTCAGATCAGAACCTGTCCAAAGCCGGTTATTGCCATGGTTGCCGGTTATGCCATCGGTGGTGGTCATGTCCTGCACCTGGTCTGTGATCTGACGATTGCGGCGGATAATGCCCGTTTTGGTCAGACCGGCCCGAAAGTGGGTTCATTTGATGGTGGTTTTGGTGCCAGCTATCTGGCACGTATTGTCGGTCAGAAAAAAGCCCGGGAAATCTGGTTTCTCTGCCGTCAGTACGATGCCAAACAGGCTGAAGATATGGGGCTGGTCAATACCGTTGTACCTTTGACAGAGCTGGAGCGGACAACCGTAGAATGGTGTCGTGAGATTTTGCAGCATTCCCCTCTGGCGATTCGTTGTCTGAAATCAGCCATGAATGCCGACTGCGATGGTCAAACGGGTCTTCAGGAACTGGCTGGTAATGCGACCCTGCTGTTCTATATGAGCGCAGAGGCACAGGAAGGGCGGGATGCTTTCCTGGAAAAACGTCAGCCGGATTTCAGCCGTTTTGGCCGTAATGCCTGAAGCCGCTTTCCCAAAAGATCCATGAAAGACAGTAACGCCGATATCCTGAAGTATCGGCTGCCTTTAAAACAGCCGTTATTGCTGAAGCACGCCAGCCTGAATAAGCGGGAAGGGCTGATTTTACGTTTGCGCATCGGTGACCGGTGTGGTTATGGCGACATAGCGCCACTGCCAGGGTTTAGCCGTGAGAGCCTCTCAGAAGCGGAAGAACAACTTCAGGTGTTCTGTCGAGCAGTTAATGATGGCAGGCCTTTATCTCTCAGTGATCTGGAGAACAGTACTTTTCTCACCGATGTTCTGCGGTTACAGCCAATACCGTCAGTGCTGTTTGGTATTGAATCGGCACTGTGGTGGTTGCAACAGGATCATTGGTTTGTCCCGCCAGAAACCGGGCTGCTGTTGCAGGGCGACACCGGGCATATTCTCCACCGGCTTGCACAGTGGCAGGGAAACTGGGCGACAGAGTTCAAGTTGAAGATAGGACGGGACTCAATTGAAGACGACTGTGTCAGAATTAACACCGTTCTGCAGGCTTTGCCGAAGTCCGTCAATATCAAGTTGGATGCCAATCAGCAATGGACATTGGATCAAGCCATCAGGATCGCTGCCTCTATTGATGTAAAGCGAGTTGCTTATGTTGAAGAGCCGACCGCTAATGTGGCCGAATTTTCACAACTCTACGAGAAGACCGGGCTCCGCTTTGCCCTGGATGAAACGGTTCAGAACCCGGAATACCTTCTACAACCCATGCATGGTTTGGCTGCCGTTGTGATAAAGCCGACGCTGGTGGGTGGATTGGCCCGTTGTTGGCAGCTGGTGACAACCGGCAGAAGCCTCGGTGTCAGGACTGTTTTCAGCTCTTCTTATGAGTCATCCATTGGTTTGCACATAGTGGAGCAGCTCAGCGCTCAGTGGACACCAGGGGAGCTACCGGGCCTGGACACCTTATCGGCTTTTATCGACAGCCTCACCTCTGAAAGGATTATTGCCGGTCAGCCGCTTGCCATTAACCCTGCTTTTGTCAGTGATACAGAGCTGAACAGAAGCATAGAAGAACGCCGTTGATGAAAACGATCTTTCCCGAATTGCAATACTGCCCATTACGTTATCGAGCCATTTATCAGTCCACCTGTATAGCGATCCAGCTGGAGGAGGGCAGTGTTACTTTTCGGTTGCTGGATGAATGGGTGGATGAGTGTTGTCGTGTATACCGGGATAAGGGCATGAGAGCTGGCAACCGTCTTCTGTTTGTCACCCGTAAAACATTGGATACCGTCATCGTTGCCCTGGCCTGCCTTCGTTCCCAGTGGGTTTTCTGCCCGGTAAACCCGGCCTTTCCAGAAGCGCAAACGTCGGGATATCGTGATCGGATTGGTGCTAAGCTGGTGGCAGACAGTGCGGGTATCCGTTTTCATCGACACTTTTCGGCAATGGGGCCACGATCGGAGAGTAACCTTCAGCCTATTAAGATCATTGCTGAAGCGGTTTACGACCTGATCGCCACCTCTGGAACGACAGGCATCCCAAAGGCGGTAGCGCACAGTTATAAAAATCATTATTACAGTGCCCTGGGCTCAATGCATACCTTGCCATTAACCTATGGTGATACCTGGCTGTTAACCTTGCCGCTGTTTCATGTGGGTGGACTGGCTATTGTTATGCGTTGCCTGCTGGCTGGTATCACCATGGTGTTGTTTGAACGTCGGTTGCCGCTGAATGACATGTTGACCAGGCAGCGATTGACTCATCTTTCCCTGGTGAATACCCAATTGTTCAGGCTGATTCAGCCCGGGTTGTCACTCTATGATTTAGGAGTACGTTATATTCTATTGGGTGGAGGCGTTGCTTCCCCCAGACTGGTGGAGGCGGTAAAAGCACAGGGGGTCACTGTTCTGACGACCTATGGCCTGACCGAGATGGCTTCTCAGGTGTGTACCGGAGAACCATTGTTCACCGGTAATGGCGTTACTTCCGGAGCGGTATTGCCCTGGCGTGAGATTCGGCTAACAGAGGAAGGTGAAATTCAGGTGCGTGGAGAAACTCTGGCAGAGGGGTATTTTCAACATGGCGAGGTTACGCCATTGCCGGGTACTCGTGGCTGGTTTAATACGGGTGACAAAGGGTGTTGGTACGGTGACCAGTTACAGGTATGTGGTCGCATGGATAATATGTTGATCTCAGGGGGGGAGAATATTCATCCGGAAGAGATTGAACAGGCTTTGCTGGCTTTCCCGGAAATTGTCCAGGCTGTGGTCGTTGCCATGACGGATCCTGAGTATGGCAAGCGCCCTGTTGCTTATGTTCAGACCGTGGACGGCGCCCTGAACGAACCATTTACAAAAGAGAGGCTGGCAGGCAAGATAGCCAAATTCAAAGTACCAGTACATATTCGTTTATTTCCTGAGCAGATAGCAGAATCAGGGATCAAGATTAATCGCCGATTTTTTCAGGCACTTTTAGAATAATACGACGATATAGGCAGATTTCTGCCGACAATGTACTAGACTGGGTTAAACAAACTTAGCCAAAACAAATTGCAGGGTGCAGTTGGTTTGAATTTAGCAGTCAGACGTTGAAGTTAGAATAATATGAAAAATAATCCCATTAGCTACAACGCCCCCAGCGACCTGACTA
Organism: Endozoicomonas sp. YOMI1; assembly: GCF_024606345.1. Lineage (GTDB taxonomy): Bacteria > Pseudomonadota > Gammaproteobacteria > Pseudomonadales > Endozoicomonadaceae > Endozoicomonas. Next base: position 8,601 of record NZ_JAHHPM010000404.1, on the reverse strand, counting down.
CCTTTGATGAGACGCTGTCCCATAATTCCCCGGTAAGGGCTTTTCTTGCCGTAAAACTTCCTCTTGAACTTGCTGCAACACTGCATAAGAAAGCCATTCATCGAGCCGGTGAAGGTCATGTTCACGACTTGCGCTGGGTAGCCCCCCAGCAGCAGCATGTTACCCTTAAATTCCTGGGGAATAGCTATCCTCACCAGTTACAGCAGTTAATAAGCAATCTTGAAAATGATCTGGCTGATTACCATACCTTTGACAGTATGACCGGTTGCTTTCGTTTCTTTCCAAATGGGCGAAACCCCCGGGTGCTTGCCCTGGAGATGCATTCAGGACAGGAGTTAAAACGGCTTGCTGATATTTGTGAGCAGGCAGCTGTACAATCAGGCTTCAGTGCTGAAACCCGGAATTTTCGGCCCCACGTTACCCTGGGGCGGTTTAAACGACCGGGGTATGTCACTCATAGTCAGTATTTTAACCTTCCCAGCTTCCGGATGACGGTTGGTGAGGTGGTATTACTGGAAAGTGAGAGCACTGCAATGGGAACGCGATATAAATCTCTCCACGCTTTCCCGTTGCTGCCTCTTGCTATCAGTGCATAAGGAACGATTATTTAATAACTTCGATATTTCAATAAGCGCTGCCCGCCACCCGCCACCCGCCGCCCGAAAAAGGCAGGCCGCTTTTGCGGGAAGCGGCCTTGCACACCGTTCCCACGGTCCCCTGTGGGAATGCATATCGAACCTCTCCGCAAATGTAGAACCCCCATTAAACTTTCACGATTCCGGGCAGAAACTGCATCCATGGCAATAAAATCACTTACCGGTTGATACTCAAGAATCAAGACTTGACTATAGCCCGCTACTCAGCAGCGGGCACTGAACGCCTGAGGTAAATGCTCAATGATACGCTGATCACGGGTAATCAACGGGCAATCACAAAAAATGGCATCAGCGGCAATCAGCCGGTCAAAAACGTCCCGCGTCCAGTGAATACCCATAGCCGATTGAACCAGTCCTGCGGTGGGCGTTTTTGAACAAACCATGCCCACATCACCATACAAGTCAGCAACTATCTCAGCAGGTGTGTAGGCAATCCGGCCAATCTCATGTAAATACTGCAGCTCCAGTCTTGCCAGTTCAGGCAAAACGATATCATGATATTCAAGTTGCTCCTGAGCCAATGGAGAAACCTTGCTCAAATCACCACTGTGCAGAAAGACCGCAACATGCGTATCAATCAAAACCATTATCTGGCTCCCACTGGTGGGTGATCGCTTCCTCAAGACCATCTGCCGTATCAGGACCATCAGGCAGCAAGGTGTTGCGGACCTTAAGATTTCCAAGCTTTGATGAAGCTCTGGTGACAACATCCAGTTTTAACAGAGTTCCCCCCCGTTCAATGGTTAATGGCTTACCACTGGCGATCACTTCATCGACAAGCTGATAGATATTCTTGCGAAGCTGAGTCAGGGTTATCCCCTGGTTACCCTGTTCTGGTCCCTGTTGTATAGCCATAAAAGAAAACTCTGGAAGTTTGTACGTATATTAATATATAGCGTACGTTAAGTAACTGCAACCGTAAGGAAAGCCAGGATCTTGAATCTTTTATTCCCAAAGGATTAATACCTGATTCTCCAGAATAAAAAAGCCTCCCGAAAAGGGAGGCAACTCTTTGTACACACTCTGTAAAAACTACGCACACATAATAGTTAACCTTAAATACTGCCCATCCCGCTAAAATTCATACCGTAGCCGGGCAATGAATCCATCAGACTTAAAGTTATCCATCCAGTCATGGCTGTAGTTGAACGACAGCGTCATATTATTCTGCAACTCCATATCCACCGAAGCGGCAAACTGGAAGCGGGTATCGTCACGCTTGGCGCCGTGTACGACAAAGCTCTCGCCACCGGCAGCATAGTGAGCGGTCATGGTCACCGGATCATCCTTGAAGTCGTGGAAGGCCATCAGTTTGAAGGCTGGCTGGAATACCATATCATCCATGTGGATATCGCCCACTAACTTAACCCCGACACCAAGCTCTAAAATAGAGTAATTGTCATTACGAACATTGTCGTATGCCAGATAATTAACAGCAGCGGATTCTGAATAATCATCAGTCTCTATACGATAGTAGTTAAAGGCACCGAGAGGCTGCCAGCTCCAGTCATCATCCATGGGCATGGTATAGCCAGCTGTCAGGCTGATGCCCCAGCTCTTGCTGTCATAGTTAGCCTTAACCGAATTACCACCGACGGAGCGCTGTGCGTCATTATCACCAGAGGAGTAGCTGAGCTGACCATCCAGGAACATCTCATCCTGGGTAAAGGCGCCGTACAGGCTGAAAATATGATTCTTGGAATCCATGCTGCTGCCAGAGCCTTTACCACTGATATCCGTTTTAGCGTAGGTATAGGCCAGCCCCACATCGGTCATATCATCCAGTGCGGTATCCATCCCCAGGGTAAAGCCATTGGTTTTGGCATCAAAGCCATAAACACCGTCATGTTCATCCTGGGTGGCATCGTTATAGGCATACTGAATCCAGAACCCGCCGGACTCCATCATATCGCCACTGCTGATGCCAGTGCGGATGCTGGCAGTGCGGGTCTCAATGGCTTTACCGGACATTCGCTGCGCACCTTGGGCGGCACTGACGGCACTGGCGGTGTTATCCGGGGTGAGCTGCCTGGCAAGTTGGGCAGCCTGGTCGGAGGTTTTGGCAAGAGGGACCACAAATTTATTGAGGTTGTCATCGCTATCGCTCACCGCCACTTTTTTGTTAGCGGCAACTTCCAGGGCTCTGACAGCAGAAGCGGGTGCCCCACCGGCTGTCGCCAGTTTACGGACATGGTTGACCATAGGTTCCCTGGCAACCACCATACGCTTGTTATCTTTACTATCCAGCATGGCGGTAAAGTGCTCATACTGCTCATTCTTAACATCCAGAGTAACGGCCCGGTTAATGGGTTTCTTGGAGATCATCAACAGATCGTTCTCTTTATCATTTACTTCTTTCAGCTCCGCAACCAACCGGGCATCAGGTTCAATGTCAATGCTATCTGCATCCACCAGTGGGTGAAGGGGGTCTTCATTGGCATCCATCTCCAAATCGCCAACCTGATGGTAACTGCCGCCAACGATATTGACTGCTTTGTGGATTTTCAGTTTACCGCCTTTAACAATATCTAATAAGCTAACCTCGCCTTTGATAGAGCCGTTTAATTCATCGATACCACTGATCATAATTTTACTCACACCGGTGATATCGCCTTCTATCATACCGCCTGTTTGCTCAAGGGTTACTGTTGCGTTTTTGGGAACATCGGTGAAATCAATATTGCCCTTTATATTACCGCTGGAGGTTACTTTCAGTATTTCAGATTTAGTTGGGTTAAAGGTAATCGGCAACGATGATGGCGACGCTACAGCATCCGCTTTTTTCACCGCAACCTGACCAGTCTTGCCAATATCTCCAACGCTAACGCCTTCCATAATATCGATACTGGCCTTGCCGTCCTTATCGCCAACCATGGTAACCGCTTTGGTTGTCCAGTCATTCCCGGTAATTTTCAGGTTGTTCACGCCTCCCTTGGTTGCCCCAAGTTTCGCCCCACTGCCCAATGTCAGCGTTCCGATACCTTTGGTGGTCAGGGCTACGTCTTTAGTAGGCGTATACAGGATTAGATCCTGGCCATTGGTCGAGCCGGTTTTTGCGCCAGCCGGTAAGCCACTACCCACCTTCACCTGTTGAAAAGCCAGACTGCTGGCATTGACCGTTCCAGTGTTGGTAATTGGTCCCAGGGTGGTGGCCACACCATTGATATTCACCGTAGAGGCATCGGTAATCGCTCCCAGGCTGGCACCTTCGGCAATAGTGACTGTTTTTGCCCCAACAATGTCTTTCAGGTTGGTGCCTTTATTGGCAGTGAGGGTTGTAAGTATGCCGCCATCGGCAACGGTAATCGCTCCCAGGCTGGACTCTGTGGCATTGAGTGTTGAGAGTGTGCCGCCGTGGGCAACGGAAATGGCTCCCAGGCTAGTGCCTTTATTGGCATTGAGTGTTGAGAGTGTGCCGTCGTCGGCAACGGTAATGGCTCCCAGGCTGGACTCTGTGGCATTGAGTGCTGGAAGTTCGCCGCCGCTGGCAACATTAATCGCGCCAAAGCTGGAACCTGGATTGGCATTCAGCACTGAGAGTTTGCCGCCAACATCAATCGCTCCCAGGCTGGCTCCTTTATTGGCATTCAGCTCATTGAGTGTGCCGCCAACGTCAATGGCTCCCAGGCTGGCCCCATCATTGGCATGAAGCTCTGAGAGTGTGCCGGCAATGGTAACGGGCATTTGCTGGTCGCTGGTTGTCAGGACGTTTAGTCTTGAGCCCGAAGGTGGAGTTAATGGTTTACCGGAAACATTCAACGCTGCCAGTGTACCTTTTTCTGTGACATCAAGGCTGTTCAGATTGCTAAAAGTGCCTGGTGCATTCCAGTTACTGCCATTGATACTCAGGGCACTCATACTGGATATGTCATCCTTTGGTAAAGTACCCTCAGTGATAATCAGCTGGTCATTCAAAGCAGCGACGTTCTTAAGTGATTTGACCTCCGTACCTCCAGCAATTTCAAAGGTGGTCGTGGGGCGATCAGAAGAGCTGAAGTCAATTGTGTAAGTTCCTGCTCCTCCTCCGGTTTTCAGATAGAATGCGCTGGGCATTCCCGATGCGGTGAAGGGGATAGATTTTGTACTACCTTTATTTTCGTCGCTATTAACATCGCTTGGTGAGACGACAGCATCAGCCTTAAGAATTGTTGTGATGGTAGTGTCATTGGCAATCCCAGCCAACCCCAGTCGTTTTAAATTGGGAGTGATGCTGGTGGTGGGTGGAGCCGCATATTCAATACCTTTGAAACCCGCTGGAAGTTTGCCCTCAGGCAGGTAACTGTTGTCAGTCAACACAAGGGTATCTGCTTTGATAGGGTTGCCTTTAATGTTCTCAACAGAGATTGCACCTGACGGTGTGTACATCAGACTTGGCCGGTTGGCTACGTTGGAGAAATCAATCTTGCTGATAGTGCCAGTGCCGCCAATGTTAAGATAGCCATTGACATCAGCCTGTTCATTGAATGCCACATTCAAAGTTTCCTTGGGGGAGCCTACTGTAGTTCCACTAAATGCGCTGTTAATAGCGCCAACCCTTCCACCTGCTTCAACAACACTAATGGTTTCTGGATTTGTAACCAATTTTTCAAATTTCCAACCACTGCCGTTGATATTAATAGTTTCCGCATTGGTGATAGAGTCAACAAATGCATTACTACCTATATTCACCGCTGTTATCAAACCGGGCTCTGTGGCGGTGATTTTAATAGGGTTTTTGCTCTCAGTTGTCGATTTGATGTTTAGCGAGCCATTAGTCTTTGGTGCCACTGCACTAGAACCTGTCAGGGTAATGGCTTTTATCACAGGCTCTGTAATGGCTGGCGCTGGTGTTGGGTTTTTGGCGTTGACACTTTTAACACCGTTTAATGGTGCATCCAGTTTCCAGCATTCACTTTCTGAGCATGAGCTATTGACCGTAATATTTTTTACTGTAATCGCGTCTGTTCCTGATAACTGTGGATTACTCGATATATTCAGGTTTTCGATTTCACCCTTTTCCGTACTACTAGTAGTTGTAACTGCCAGAGTCTCTGAGTTTACGTTCAAGGCACTACCTTCGGCTTTCGGTAGATCTGATAATTCTGCGTTGTTGACGTAGAGATTTTTGATTGGCGAAGAGGTGGTCAATGCGGTCACCCCGGTTGCCCAATTATTAAGAGCCAAACTTGATTCAGGATTGACCACAATGCTTCCTACGTTAATCGGGGCTGCTGCTGTCAGCGTTGGCGTGCCTGATAAATGCAGTTCTGTGATAGCGCCTGCGGTATCTTCACCTGCTGACGTATTAGTTGTAACTGCCAGAGTCGGGGAGACTACATTTAAGGCGTTGGCCGTAGCGTTCTTTAACGTTGGCACAAAGGATGCTACGTTGTTGACATGCAGACTGGTGATTGCCGACGATGTCGTCATTGATTTCACACCGGTTGCCCAATTATCAAGAGCCAAACTTGAGGCGCTATTAACCACAATGTTCTCTACGGTAATGGGGGCTGCTGCTGTTAGCGTAATACCACCCAATATATTCAGGTTTGTAATAGCACCCTTTGCTTTTACCCTATTGGTTGCCACTGCCAGAGAAGGATTTGCTGCAACAACATGTAAGGTGTCTGGCTGTACGATAGGTTTCAGTGGCGAAGTCGGTAATGCGCTATCGATATAAAGATTGGTGATTGTCGCAGAGGTCGTCAATGATTTCACCCCGGTTGCCCAGCCACTTAAAGTCCAGCCTGGGTTATTGACCGTAATCTCTTCAACGGCAATAGAGTCTTTTGCTGTCAGCGTTGGCGTACCTGATATATTCAGTTTTTTGACCAAACCGCCTGACTTGGTTTTAACTTCCAAACCATTTGTTCCTGGCAATACACGCAAGGTGTTTGCTGTATCGGAGGCTACGCCATTAGCTGATGATGGTACGACGTTGTTGACGACAAGATTTTCGATTGTCGAAGAGGTCTCCAATGTGCCCACTTTGGATGCCCAACCATTGGCTGTCCAACCAGTGCTGTTCACTGAAATACCATTAATAACTGGGGCATTGGCTGTGATTGTTCCTAATACTAGTTTTGGCGTACCCGATATATTCAGGTTGGTGATAGAACCTGTTTGAGAATTAATCTTTGTAGTTACTGCTAGGCCATCAGCTGCTGATACGACACCCAAGGTGGCATCATCTGGAGGCTGCGAAACACCATCTCCATTTTGAGCTGGCGCTGCATTGTTGACATAAAGACTGGGGATTACCGCAGAGGTATTCAACGATTTCACCCCGGTTGCCCAACCAGTAAGAGTCCAGCCATCTGCCGGACTATCACCAGTAATCTTGCCTGGGCTCTTGACCTCAATATTTTCTACAGTAATGGGTGATGCTGCATTCAGTTTTGGAGTACCCGAAATATGCAGATTGGTGATTGCGCTATCATCCCCATTAGTGGTGACTGCCAAGGTATCGGTAGGTACTACCCGCAAGGTGTTTTTGGCGTTAGCTGTGCCAACTCCTGGTTGCTGTGCGCTATAGACGTAAAGATCACTGATCTCCTTATCGGTACTCAATGAGGTTATCCCGGAAGCCCAACCCTGGGCTGTCCAATCGGTGCCTTTAATTTTGATGGCTTCGAATCCACTGATATTGTTCTTGATACCGTCGCCAGTTGTGGTTGTAATGTTTAGCTCATTACCTTTCCCGGTATTGCCCTTTATATCCCCTGTAAACAAACCATCATTTATAGTAACGGTGACCTTTTCTGTTGCCCCTGATGCATCAATCGCCAAGGGCGCAGAGGCATGTGTTCCCGTAACAATAGATCCCTGATTAAAGGTAGCGGTAGGTTGAGCTGCTCCGGTAATTTCAATAGCTGCTTTAGAACCCTTTATCGTGCTGGAGTTTTTCAGCGTGCCACCCTCAATGGCAACGCCGATGGTATTGGTCACACCCGGATCTGCGATCGTACCTCCACCATCAATGGTTAAATCGCCACCTTTCACCCGTACACCCGTGGCACCTTCAACTACACTCACGTTTCCATTATTAGTAATAATATTCAGGCTAGATTTACCGGCTTCACCGACAATAATGCTTGTTTTACTCCCTGTTTCATCCACCTTGATTTTGGCATCCGACGGGATTGTCAGTTTGCCACCGGTCATTGAAATGTTGCATGGTGTCGGCCCGCCTTGATCGCAAGTATCTTTTATCGTAATTGTCTCACCGGCTGGCACACTTTTAACTTCACCTGTGGTAATGCTTACCGCTTTTTTAGGAGGCCAATCGTCTTTAGGATCATCTGCATACGAGCCATTACTGCCAACCCATCCAGCCAGCACCGAACTGATAGCCAGGACCAGAGCCTTTTTTCCTGATGTAATCGACATACGACTCATTGCTTACAACCTCAAATATCAGGGGAAAATTTACAGAGCGTTCAATAACGGTTTGAAAAACAAAAAACGAATGACAAATGACTTATATAAAAACGACGATTAGCGAACAAGTGGATGATGCACGGTAGAAAGTTAAATTAGAGAGTAGTGGATAAACTACCACTTATATATATTGTTTATTTCAGATCTTTCCTGTCTTCATAGTTTTAAGCAATAAATAAAAGCCAGCCCGGATATTTCATAAACTGCCCTGATTCTCGCGCAGGACTTTGTCGCTCTGAGAGATTTTGCCAAGGAGCGCCGTTCCGGTGAGTGCGGTTGACTGAGCAAGAATTCCTCAGAGCGGCAAAGACAAACGAGGGAGCAATATACCCTCGTTTCCATGCTCTGCAATGAATGCTTACCGGCGCCTGCTGGATATGGAACAACCTGTTTCTGCCCGGAATCAGGAGAGTTTAATGGAGGTTCTACATTTGCGGAGAGATTCGGTATGCATTCCCACGGGGGACCGTGGGGTGTGCCGCAGCACACCAATGGAGTCTGAAGGATAATTCTCCTGATGTGTGGA
>NZ_JAHHPM010000403.1 GCF_024606345.1 Endozoicomonas sp. YOMI1 | reverse complement strand
ATTTGACGAAGAAGCAGGAATTTTTAGACCAATTTATCGCAACCGCAGTAGGACAATCTTAAGTCCGACAGGCTCCTGGACAGGCTTATCCCTCGCAGGCTAATGATTTTCCTCAAGTGCGCAAGTAAGGCGCTATCTCAGGCCAAGAAAATGACAGACCTTACCCAATACCGAATTGAACACGACCTGCTGGGTGAAGCTTCAGTTCCGGAAAATGTTTACTATGGCATCCAGACCCAGCGTGCCGTGGAGAACTTCCAGATCAGTGGTGTTCAGCTGAACCACTATGCCAACCTGCCACGGGCTCTGGCCATGGTAAAGAAAGCCTGTGCACTGGCGAACCGTGATCTGGGCATGCTGGACCAGCACAAAGCAGAAGCGATTGCTGATGCCTGTGATGAGATCATCGAAGGCCGACTGCACGATCAGTTTGTTGTTGACATGATTCAGGGTGGTGCGGGTACCTCCACCAACATGAATGCCAACGAAGTCATCTGTAACCGTGCCCTGGAGCTGATGGGTCATCGTCGTGGTGAATACCAGTACCTGCACCCGAACACCCACGTTAACATGGCACAGTCTACCAACGACGTATACCCTACAGCGATGCGTCTGGCCATGGTGCTCAAGCACAAGACACTGCTGGTAGCCATCAAGACCCTGAAAAATGCTATGGACGTCAAAGCCAACGAGTTCAAGGACATTCTGAAGATGGGGCGTACCCAGCTGCAGGACGCGGTTCCTATGACCCTGGGTCAGGAATTCCGTGCCTTCAGCACCACCATCGGTGAAGACATTCAGCGTATCGGTGAAATGGCCGCGCTGCTGCGTGAAGTGAACCTGGGTGGTACGGCGATCGGTACCGGCATCACTGCCGACAGCCGCTATGCACCACTGGCTGTTAAATACCTGAGTGAAATCTCCGGTCAGGAAATGATCCTGGCTGGCGACCTGGTGGAAGCCACTTCCGATATGGGCGCTTTCGTTATTTTTTCCAGTGCCCTGAAGCGTCTGGCGGTTAAGCTGTCGAAAATCAGCAACGACCTTCGCCTGCTCTCCAGTGGTCCACTGTGTGGCTTTAACGAGATCAACCTGCCAGAAATGCAGCCTGGTTCGTCGATCATGCCTGGTAAAGTAAACCCGGTTATCCCGGAAGCCATGAACCAGATCGCTTTCCACGTCATTGGTAACGACATGGTCGTAACCCTGGCTTCTGAGGCCGCACAGCTGCAGCTTAACTACGCTGAGCCAGTATTGGTTTACAAGATTCTTGAGTCTATCAAACAGCTGTCTGCCGGCATGAATATGCTGACCGAGAAATGCATCAAAGGCATAACCGCCAACCGTGACGTGTGCCAGAGCTATGTAGACAACAGTGTTGGTCTGGTTACCGCACTGAACCCATACCTGGGCTACGAAAACTCCAGTCGCATTGCCAAGACTGCCCTGAAGAGCGGCCGTCGTGTGGTTGACCTGGTTCTGGAAGAAGGCCTGCTGACCGAAGAGCAGCTAAAAGAGATCCTGAAACCGGAAAACATGATTGCGCCACTGAATCTGAGTCAGTCTGCTCACTGATGATTTAACAACACACAGATCTCAGAGAAGGGGCCTGTACATGTACAGGCCTTTTTCATTTAACGTACCCCTCACAACCCCCGTCTACGCACAAAACCACAGCGCCGACAGTATTATCCCTGATAACAATACAGGAAATATCATCTAATATAATGCGCCTCACTCAGGTTGATGTTTATTTGCGTTACATAACCGGTAAATTTACGCATTCAACGGAAATACTGGTACAAAACCAGAAGAAATTGATGCCTGCGGGAAGTATTACTCTGCATAAACTGCGAACATAACTACTGATCTTCAAAAAAAGTTCCAGTGAAAGCCGGAGTTGTTTTTTTATTTGCCCGGATAAAGCAACAGCATCACACTCTGCTAAACTCTTTGCCAAGAGACGCTAAAACACAGAGCGAATTCCACGGCTTTTAAGCAATCTTTTTCAACCTGTGTGACTTCCGGCCAACCTTCCGGGTAACGCGGTTGATGCTCAAAGAGCGTTAATTATGGCTTTCCCGCATCACTTCTTTCCAGCCTGATGGCGAAAACACCAAATTATACGGCAAACTTCTTACAGTGGAGTCATTATGCAGCAACAGGACATGAAGCAAGAACCAACCGTATTTATCATCGATGATGACGAGGCTGTGCGTGACTCGCTGAAAATGTTGATGAAGTCAGTCGGTCAGACTGTCGAAGCCTTCTCTTCACCTGCTGAGTTCCTTGAAGTTTACGATGAAAACCGGCCTGGCTGTATCGTGCTGGATATCCGAATGCCCGGCATGAGCGGACTTGAGCTCCAGAGCAAGCTCAATGAAATGCACTGTATTCTTCCCATCATCTTCATCACGGGTCACGGTGATGTACCTATGGCGGTTCAGGCCATCAAAGATGGCGCTATGAACTTTATTCAGAAACCTTTCCGCGACCAGGAGCTGCTGGACCTGATCAACGATGCCTTGAAACTGGATACGCAGCAGAGAAGAGAACTGCTGGAGCACAAGGAAATTCTCCGCAGGCTGTCGACCCTTACTGACCGTGAGCGTGAAGTACTGCACCATGTTGTTGAGGGTAAAGCCAACAAGGTCATCGCCGCAGATATCAACCTGAGTCAGCGCACTGTGGAAATCCATCGCTCCCGCGTTATGGAAAAGATGGGCACCAAGTCCCTTGCTCACCTGGTACGTCAGGTCATGCAGGTAAAAGATCATCTGGAAGGCGAATTTAACTTCAAAATCTAAGCTGCACCTGCTTGCTCCGTAGACCTCACTCTACGAGGTTGCGGAGCCAATTCTGCTTAAGCGACATCAGCTCATCATTCTTTAATGAGTTACACAGCCAGCTTGATACACCCATATAAAGTTCCGATGCCTTGGCTAATGGAATGAAAAGTAATTCAGTTGCTTCTAAAAGGGAATTACCCCAAAGTCATTACGGGATTGACCAAATAACGACCCATTATAATTTCCGTTTAATTATAAAAAAATGATCTAAACGAATAATATAATATTTGAACGAACAGACAGCCAGATACTTAGGTACTCGCCGAATAACGTCAAGTACATCCCTCCATTCAGGATTAAGCCAGCTAAACCTAAACTGAAGTTGCACCATTAGACAACGGCAAGAAGAAACGGTGAAATACTTTCTAAACAATTTCGACTTAATTTGATCAGAATGTATTTCGTATTTTAAAGGTTGCTTCTTGAGCTGCTGTTAACGACGGAATAACCCGCAGGCTTCTTTGCATGCCAATCCTATCCGTAAGTTATCGATAAACAGTAGCTTTTTGCTTACAGCTGTTTCATTGCAACGCTCATTGCTCATTGCAAACGACAGGTTTCTTATTATCGCAAGGCTGCCTTTATGAACCTCGCAACCCACTGCTCAGTCTACTTATTGGAACAGGATTCCGGCACTACCGAAACTATTCGCAGCCTGTGCCATGAAAAATCCATGAAGCTTATTTGCTTCAGTTCACATTTTGAACTGTTAAATGCACTTAAGGCCGATCAACCATCCTGTATCATTGCAGCAAATGACCAGCCCAATGGCCAGGCTTTAAATCTGATGCAGGACCTGGCCAGTGGCAACCATCAGGTTCCGGTTATCATCCTTGGACATCACAATGATGTATCCAGCGCTGTTGCAGCCATTAAAGCGGGCGCTGTGGATTACATTGAAAAACCCACCATCTACGGCCGACTGGCAGAACAGCTGAACCTTGTCGTCAAACAGTCAATCCAATAAGCTTAAGCACATAAAACCCTATGTGCTTACAGGCTGCTTTATTGGGATGGCCACGCTTTCAGTAAACAGTCTTTAACCGGTTACCCACTCAATAGCTGACAAATAAAAATCCTAATTGGATAGAATATTCTCACGGCCCTGCACATAATCAGACAGTTGTACCAGTAGTTGCTGCTTTTCCAAATCTTCCCCAGCCACTGCCTGAGCCTCTTTCAATTCGTTCCAAAAATGATCAAGCGTTAACAGTTGATTATTTTCCGGGTGCAACACACCCGACAACCGGTCCCGGCAATATTGCTTCCAAAGCCCCTGGTCTTCTTTATCCATGGTTTCAAAATAGTGTCGGCCACGATAACGAAACAGCATCTCTTCCAGCCGCTTATCGGAAAACGAGAGACCAAGTTGAGGCAACTGTGAAGGATTGGATGAAACAATACGGCTCATTTCGTTTTTGTCTGCAGGCGAGAAAAAACCACCTGAATAAATCATCTGATCAGGATCCGTGTGCTTCATCGCTGGTGACTGTGAAAACACCGCTCTGAGTTTTGCTGCCAGCCTGTTGTCAGCCTGCAACTGGCTCCGGTGTGCTTCACACCCGGCAAGGTCTAATTCAAGACGATCCTGGTCTTCGGCTCTCAGAACACTCAGTGGAGCGACCGCCGGGCATTTATTAACATGAATGGTCTTTAACGGAACTCGTGCTTCCCCATCGCCTAATTGATCAGCGGGCGTAAACAGCCTACGTCGTATTTCATCCACCGATAAATTCAACAAGGGTGCCGGATCTACAGACAGATCATAAACGACAACACCATTGCGGTTTACCGGATGATCAATCAGCGGCATCACAACGGCCAGGTTATTTCGCTGTGCTCCAAACATTCCGGATACATGCACAACCATCTGTTGGCTGACCAGATTTATCAACCCGGCAACTTCACGTTTACCACGATGAGACAAATAGAACTGGAACACTCTGGGCTGCCGCTGCCGAATCAACCTTGCCAGCGCAATAGTTGCACGGACATCCGATAAGGCATCATGGGCTGCACCATGATCCAGACCATTCGCGGCAGTAATCTCCTCCAACCTGAAGCTTTTGCAACCATCCTCACGCAACGGCCATTCAATGCCTTCAGGTCTCAAAGCCGCAGTCATTCTGACCAGATCGATTAAATCCCAGCGACTGTTGCCATTCTGCCACTCCCGTGCGTAGGGGTCATAAAAATTCCGGTAGAGGATGTTCCGGGTTACCTCATCATCAAAACGGATAGTGTTATAGCCCAAAGCACAAGTGCCTGGCACCATAAACTCAGCATGAATACGGCGAATAAATTCTGGCTCCACTACCCCCTGCTCGTTAACCTTCTGTGGTGTCAAACCGGTTACCAGACAGGCCATAGGGTCAGGCAGATGGTCTTCCGGCAACTTACAGAAAATATTCAGCGGTTCTCCCACCTCATTCAACTCTGCATCCGTCCGGATACCCGCAAACTGAGCTGGCCAGTCAAGTGCGGGGTCGGTACCGAAAGTTTCATAGTCGTGAAAATAAAAAGACTGCATTTCACTCCCCTTCACTGTTGTTCATAAAACACCACTACCTCCTTGAAATCAGACACAACCGATCCCAACAGAGTTCAGGCTCTCTTTAAACTTCTTCTCTTTACTTTTGGGGATCACGATTTGCCGCTTACCCAGCGGCTGACACCACTTGGACAGCACTTTATCATTGATAATAAACTCGACAATTTCCTGAGTTTTGCAGTTCACGATCAGTGCTTCTTCTTTTATCTCCACGCCCCCGACATTGGCCGCCGCCTGCTTAAGGATACTCTCACAATCTTCCGGTAAATAGGGCTGATCATCCCGGGCCTGAAGGAAGGTCTTTAATTCATCGACGCTACCGCCAATCTGCAATGTTTCCATCATCCTTTTACGGGATAATTTCCAGGTATGATCCTTATGATAATCAGCGTACAGTGACAGGAAGCGCTGTTCCCAAGGCGTCGGCTCATGATCAAAGGCAATGCGTCCCTGTCGTTGAATGGTCAGTGACGTTTCAGTTGACTCCTGGTCTGCTTTATAATGGTCAGTCAGACCCAGTGCGTACTGACCCAATGGCGTCAGGCGGAAATATCGCAGACCATCGTAGCGGCTGAGGCACTCCATATCGCCGTATTCATCATCAAAGCTCTCATCGGTATTGGGGGGAGCCATTATCACATCCACCAGCCCCAGGGTTGCTGCGTACTCCAGCAGGAAGCAACGCAAATAACGGACTTCCAGATAATCCCAACCCCTTCCATCGAGCTGACCATCATCCGGATTGTAAATATAGAGATGGTGTAGTGCTGTTGTCACTTCCAGGTCAGCACCGGTAATGAACATAAAATTGGCAAAATCTGCAAAGGCAATCCAGGCATTGACTTCACACCCCTTCAGGTAAGCAACAATGACCTCTCTTCTTTTCAGTACATCGGTGAAATAACGCTTCCCTTTGCCGTTTTGTCCCTTGATGCGATCAATACGACGAAATTCGTCTTCTTTCTTATTATTCAACCATTGAGCCCACATGTCCCTGATGGTGTCAGCCGGGTTGCGATCTGTCTTTTTGGCCGGAATCAGTGTAGTGCCTGACTGTTTGGTAAATTTACTGTTGCCCAGTAGTCTCAGCCAGCCGTAAGCCAGCATGGACTCGCAACCTTTCGCATCATCACACTCGTCGTCGCTATAGTATTCATGCACGGCGGAAGACACTTTTTTCAGCGTCGCCCCTGAGGCGATCCCTGTTTTCTCACTGACTTTGATTTGCTTATCCTGCAATAACAACTGTATTGAATGCAGCTCACTCAGGGCCAGCCGTTCCCGTTCAAACAGTACATGACGTTCAGGCAGAGGTTCTGGCAAGGCTGAGGTTTTCAACCTGTCCGGCTCAGGTTTTGAAATCAGCTGCTTTAGGGAAGCCATCACCGGCTCCGGAATTTTTCGAATGTTGTACCAGTCAGAGTCCACAGTGTAGAAAAAGACCATGACAGCGTCTGATGGCTCATGTCGATAGAACCAACGGCTGCTTTTTGATTTATACGGAAAGTCACCGTATTTCAGTTTGAAGCGGTCCCGATCAATCAAACCACCATAATTGAACAGCGACTCTTGCAATAAGGCCATCTCAAGTTCTGACAGTTTCCCCAGGTATGTTTTCAGGATCGTCCGGTCTGTCAGACCTTCTGCGATTGAGTTAACCAGTTCGGCCTTGAGGTTTTTTTTCGATTTAACGCCAAAATAGGTCAGGTACTTGCTTTTCAGACTATCGACCGTGTCGTTGCTGATAGCTCGTTTAAGTTCAGACATAAAATTCAATACACGTTTAAAAAGGGTTGGGTAACCGTAAATTGCTAGTCGGCGGAAAATTACTGCAGTCCTCAGTGTAGCAAGATCAGGCAAGGCGTCCTGATTCCTCCCAATACAAAATGCTCTCGCTCAGCAACAAGTAATGATCCTTAAATAATTCCGGCATTTTGAATTCACTCTCCGTTCATCCTGAGCGGAGTCGAAGGGTGCCTGGCACGATCTATCATG
>NZ_JAHHPM010000402.1 GCF_024606345.1 Endozoicomonas sp. YOMI1 | reverse complement strand
ACTCCCCGGTACGGCGCTCCCTCACAAAATCCCTTAGAGCGACAAAGTCCTGCGCTAGATTCGGGGCAGTTTATGAAATATCCGGGCTAGAACCAGTAACCCAGATATTTGAGGATGATGACTGCTGTGCCAATGGGGACTACAGCCTGGACCCAGCCCATGGTATGCCAGAATGAGGATAGCCAGGTTCTGTTATCCACGTTCGGGCTGGTTCTGAATCGAACATCCAGACTTCTTTTTGAAAAATAATTTCTTTCGTACCGGTTCACATTGAAAAGCCCCCAAAGGGTGTACCATTTGCAGTCCCAGGCATCAGGATCTGCGTCACAGGATTGGAGGTAAAAAGGAAAATTCTTCTGGTACACCGTCAGTTTTAAAGTGTACTCTGTGTGGGGAGCGAGATTATCATCATAGCTGAGCTCTTCATCCGTCAGGAATACCTTGCCCGGATAATAGAACAGTGCAGGAATGAAACTTCTGTAAATATTTTTATCAGGGTGACCACCATTTTTCAGTTTGAATTCCCATAGGGTTGATCGGCGAATTTTCTGGTCGCTGGAAATGGCATTCAGTGTCTGTTGAATGGCTTTGGCCTCATCAATATAAATAGTGGATTTTAACTTTTCGCCAAATATTGAGGGTTCAAAAAGTTGTACCCGGACAATAATGTTTTTCAGTTTGGTTGACAGATCCTCTGAAACCTCACTCATGGTGGCTGCGGAATAGTCCTGCGCCCTCAGGATAAGGGGATATCCTTTCGCAATCCTTTGGCCATTATTCCCGGTGGTTGATTGCCAGATCAGCGGCTCTAATTCAGTGTTATCAAAAGCGGTTGGCAGCGAAAAAGCATTGGGTGAGGCTGAAGTGATTCTTTTATAGGTATAGACAGAAAAGCTGACATTATCATAGCCATTTAATCGGCAGTCCAGACTGTTGGCATGCTTGTCGTTAATCGCCATGCCGGAGCTGTACTCATTTCTTGGGTCTTCGATTGACAGTGTTGGACTGAGTTTTTCTGACTGGCGGCTGCCAGTCCACCAGCTTGTTTTCAGGTTACTGACGGTAATGATTTCTTTCTCGCCGGGCAGAAGGTCATAACCGTTAGCCAGGATATCAACATAATTTTTGTGGCCGGGATGCCACCATCTGGCGTCTTTGCGGATATATTTAACATTGAAGTCCAGTTGTCCTTTACCGCAATTATGTTCCTCGCAGTAGGTAATGTCTGCAAAACAAGTCAGTGGTATATGATTGCAGGTGTTGTCATCACAGTAAACAATGGCTCCGCAGTGCCGTTCAGAGGTAACCAGTTCACAGTTCTGCCAACACCAGTGCAGGTTGACAGGATAGTTAATGGTTTCTGACCATGCAGGTTCAGGGAGCGCTCTTAAAAACTCGGCGGCTTTGGCTCGATCAATGTTCTTTAGATCCTGCCATGCTTCTTCATCATAAGGTGCCTGCTGTCGAGTGTATTCATTGTGTGCTTCAGAACACCGTAGAAGCTCTCCAATAAAGTTGCGGCTTTTGTGTTCGGGAATGACTAACCCCGGGCATTCTGCACTGTGTATTTCGACGGGGGGGCTTTGTTCAATGCAGTAATAGAATGCTGAAGCTGGAATAGAGTAAAAAGAGAGTATCAAAATTGATACCCAGGGATGAAAAAGTCTGGTCATGGTATGTAAGGGATTTAGAGCAGGTAAAATACCGACACAGCAATTACCCCGACAGGTACTGCAAGTTGAGCATAGCCGACGAAGTGCCAGAAGCTGGATAGCCAGGTTCTCTGGTCTACATTGGGGTTTGATCTGAACCTGACATCAAGGCTTTTCTTTGAAAAATAATTATCTTCATACCGCCTGGAGCTGAAGAGTCCCCATAAGGTATACCACTTGCAATCCCAGGCGTCGGGATCTGTTTCACAGGACTGGTGGTAGAAAGGCAGGTTTTTCTGATAAACCGTTAACTTCAGTGTGTATTCTGTGTTCGGAGCCAACTGGTCGTCATAACTGAGGGCCTCGTTGGACAGGAAAATTTTTCCGGGGTAATAGAACAATGTGGGTACATAACTTCGGTAAATATTTTTGTCAGGGTTATCACCATTTTTCAGTTTGAACTCCCAAAGCGTGGACCGTCGAATTTTCTGGTCGCTGGAGATGGCGTTCAGTGTTTGTTGAATACCTTTTGCTTCATCAATATAGATGGTGGACTTCAGTCTGTCGCCAAATATGGATGGTTCGTAGAGTTGGACTCTGACGATAATGTTTTTCAGCTTTTCAGTAACATCCTCTGATACCTCGTTGAGTGCTGCGGCAGAGAAGTCCTGGGCCCTCATGATCAATGGATAGCCTTTCTCTTCCCTTGAGCCATCAAGACCAGGGGCAGACTGCCATACCAGTGGATCAATATCCTCGTTATCAAAAGCCTTGGGGAGTGAAAAGTCGTTGGGAGAGCGTGAAGCAATTCTTTTTCGTGTGGTTACGGTAAAGCTGACTTCGTCTTC
This sequence comes from Endozoicomonas sp. YOMI1, assembly GCF_024606345.1. Classification (GTDB taxonomy): domain Bacteria; phylum Pseudomonadota; class Gammaproteobacteria; order Pseudomonadales; family Endozoicomonadaceae; genus Endozoicomonas. Next base: position 3,517 of record NZ_JAHHPM010000402.1, on the reverse strand, counting down.
CCCCCTGAAGCGACAGGAAAGGCTATCAAATTGCTGGTTGTGAATATGCTGGTTGAAGATGTACTCATTTTTAGGGTCTTCAATAAACAGGGTTGGCGCTAACCTGGCAGACTGTGACGTCCACCAGTTGTTTTTCAGATTGCTGACAGTGATCACTTCCTCTTCACCCGGAAGCAGATCATAGCCATTGGCAAGACGGTCAATGAAGCCGGGGGAATCGGGGCTCCAGCGGGCTTTATCTTTTTTCAGAAACGCAACGTCAAAGACCAGTTTTCCCTCGCCATCCTGACAGTACCGGCTTTCATGTATGGTGACATCGGCATAACAGGTTTTTGGCTCCTGATGACATTTTTTTACTTGTTTTGTGTCACCGTCCCGGGTAAGTTCGTCTCTCATTTCGCATACCTCATAGGTACCACAGAGCTGTGCATCTGTGACCAGGCGGCAGTCCTGCCAATCCCAGTGAAGGTAAGTATGGTAATTGATAACGCCTGTCCAGGCTGGTGATGGCTGTTGCCGCAGAATTTCGGCCGCCTCGTGGCGGCTGATGTTTTTTAAGTCCTGCCATGCTTCTTCGTCAAAGGATTCCGGTAAGCGAACATGGGTATGGTGGTTGGCCGAACATCTTAACTCTTCAGAGTGGAAGTTGCGGGTTTGATGGGAAGGTATAACGTGTCCGGGACATGACCAGCTAACTGTCTCCCGGGGGGCAGACGTTTGCAAACAATAGTTGGCAATGTAAGGCCAGGCAAAAGAGGTGTATGGCTTTGATGTCAAAAGCATAAGTAGCAAAGCCGAATGCACAAATTGCTTTTTGATAGCCATTACATCAACCTGCGAAAACCTTTAATGAATTTTCAGTGAAAATGAGTATCTCTTTGCAGATACTCATTGTTCTGTATTGATATTTTTAAAAGAGCTGCCTTCTTTTTCTACGATCAGAAATGATGTTGTCCCTGGTCAGCATATCAACCACGCTTTGCAGCTTTCTGGCTTCATAGAGACGGTTTTCCTGGTTTTCCAGAGCGTTGATGCACATGGCAACAGCTCCTTTGAGTGTGCCAGCCTCAACCATCATGACATCACTTTCAATATCATCGTCATCTTCTGATGAGCTGAAAACCTGCTTTGCTTTTGTCTGGTAGAGGGCTCTTCCCATGTCAGAACTGAGGTAGTGCTGACGATACCCGTCTCGGACCTTTCTCAGGCCGCCTGAGCGGCTGATGGCCAGTTCTTCATCAATATCTTTTTTAATCAGGGCGATAATGAAATATTTGGTGTCCATCTCATTGGATTTACCGGCAACCCAGGTGACCCATGAACTGACAGATAACCACTTTTTACTGGCGGAATTTTCAATGGTTACCATTGCTTCCCGGGCGAGATTGGCATAGCGCATGAGCTTATTCTGATCATAAATGGGTGCAGCACCAACGGTCATATCGCTCAGGTAATAATCCAGATTGAAAATACGCTTGTCATATTCAACCGGGATGCAACCAATTTGAATGCCATAGGTGGCACGAATGTAAGATCTTGCCCAGAATGCATCGATCAACATCTCTTTGGCTCGTTTGCTGCCTTCCGGGTCGGAAATGGTTCTGTATCTTTCTGACGTACCGAAGGTGTCTATAAAGGTTTCAATGGCATCTTTGGTAAAACGGTTGATTCCCTCATCAATGACTCGTTTATCCTGAGTTCGCATGGCCCGTAGCTGCAGGGCATTACGTTTCATATCAGCGATCTGTTCTGCAGTATACAGTGACATCGACTTAAGCTGGTCGTTACTGATTCCGAGCTGCTGATGGAGTATGCCATTGGGCAGGACGATATTGAAATGAAGCTCGCTCATCTGGGCATCAAGCCTTCGCAAGGTTGACTGATATTGATGAACCAGCGGAAGCATATCAACCTGACTGTCGGGATCTGCAGTTATGTCTGGCCTGAGGGTGGGAAAATGTTCCAGGTTGTTAACGTCTTGAAGGAACAGGTTTGATTCCTGTCTGAACGTTCTCACATGGTCAAGAAATTCCCTCACGGGTATTGGTTGAAGAATGCTTTCGTCAGAAACTTTCTGGAGCTCTAAGGCAGCGATAGTTAAGTCTCTCAGGCTGCGACCAAGATCATCAATGGTTTGGAGCAGGATGTCACCATCACGCTCACCTCTCAAGTAGAAAGCCTGTATATACTGTTTCTCGATTTCTGTTTTGTTGGCAAGGTTGATAGTCAATTCGTCACTGTTTTCAGGTGTGACATGGACAACCGGGGGAAATATTGCATCAGCGTCGGAACCGGAAGTCTGTTCATAATAGTGACCGGGAGATACCTGTTGCCCATGATATTGTTCAAACCGGGGCGATTCATTCCGTAAGGAACTGCTTGCTGCAACTGTGTCTATAGACGTTAAAGAAAAAATTAAGGCACAGCATAATAAACTACCAGTGACTCTGTTCATTATTAAAGCTCTTAAGTATTAAAATAAATTATTTAACGGGTAGATTGACCATGCTGAAAGAATATAGTTCCATTTTTTTGAATCTGCATGGGGGTTGTTTAAAAAACAGACGTGATTTAATAGCGTAAATGAATAGTTTGCGCTGGTCTTGAAGCTGATTTCTGTTTTCTGTTTTCTGTTTTCGGGCCTTTTCGGGCCTTTTCGGGCCTGTTGTTACCTGACAAGTTAATTAGCGGACTGATGATTATAGGAATGATGGCGTGTATTTGATTTATTGAAACTTGTTTGCCGGGCTGTCATCTTTTTTTGTTAAAGAATTATTCAGGTGCTGTTGAAATTCATAGGGTACGGTTTTACTGCTTCCTCATCCTCATGATGATTCGTGAACTTATTCAATTACCCATGGTCGAAAACTACGAACAATAATAAATTTTTTCTTTTTAGTACTAAAAATTTCTAATTATTGGAGAGTTCATCATGAACATTGAAACCAGCGATACTGGTACACGTTTCGTACAAGTTGATATTTCTGACAGTTCAGAGGGGGCAACCGATGCTGGTAATGAACGTTCAACAGCTACTCCATGTTACAGAACAAATGAGGCAAAAGTTTTCTGGCGGGGGCTAGCCATTGTTTCCGTTGGTGTAGCCCTGGGTGCAGGTGGTGAATTACTGGGTAATTACTTCGCAAAAGAACGGGATGGGTATTTGCCCTTGCACACGATCAGTCACCCGCAACCACTCTTTGGAGCCGTCGTGGGTTTTTATTACGGGTTTGTACTGGCCTGTTTAAATGAAGGGTGCCGCGCATTATATCAAACTTGTCTTGAAAGCAGATCAATCAGCGTGGCATCGGGACAACCAAATGCCACCACTACTCAGGTTGGAATTTCTGATGATCAGCATCCCGTTTAGTGCGAAAGTACACAGCATCCAATTAATTATGTAAGTACAGTTGAAATAAAAAGCAACGAACGCAACAAGCCCTGCTATGCTTGGCCTGTGTTGGTCTTTTGGTCGCAATAATGCAGTCATTTCCCTGTTTCCAGGGTGGTGTATTGT
>NZ_JAHHPM010000401.1 GCF_024606345.1 Endozoicomonas sp. YOMI1 | reverse complement strand
AGATTTACTCACCAGACCATCCATTATTTGTTGTTTGATGAGGGCATTAAAATCTTGAGCAGGGTTTATTTTGTGATCAAACTGTCGGGTTAATGAGAACTATTCTCTTGATGCGTAAGGCCTGTTATGGAAACCTTTTCCCTTTCCGCATTGGTTGTTTTTCTCGCTGAAATCGGTGACAAGACCCAGCTGCTTTCCCTGATGCTGGCGTTGCAGTTTCGCGCTCCCTGGCTGATCTCTCTGGCTATTTTGCTGGCCACTCTGTTGAACCATGCCGTTGCCGCCTGGTTTGGCAGCTGGGTGGTCGCCTGGATTTCCCCCGATATTCTTCAATATCTGATTGCCGCCTCCTTTTTCACCGTTGCTGCATGGACACTGATACCGGATAAGCTGGATGACAGTGATGGGCCAATGAATGGTTATGGTGTTTTTCTAACGACATTGGCTCTGTTTTTTGTGGCTGAAATGGGTGATAAGACTCAGGTCGCGACTGTGCTTCTGGCGGCTGAATTTTCTGCAACGGCCTATTCTGCAATGATCATGGTGATTGGTGGTACTACGCTGGGCATGATGCTGGCCAATATTCCTGTGGTTTTCTTTGGTGAGAAGTTGGCAGAAAGGCTGCCACTGCAATGGATTCGCCGTGGAGCTGCGTTGTTGTTTGCCGTGTTGGGCGTGATGGCTCTGGTGTATCAATCATAATGTTTTTTTTCCGGCTGACCAGCTTGAAAAACACGGGGGGCCGATTCTGAATAAAATGATGGCCAGGTGTACGCTGGCAGTTGACGTCAGATCGGGTTTTGTGCAGAATGCGCTGCATCGGGACGCGATGTCCCGGTTTCTATGGTGGATCTTGCCGGTCCCCCCGCAATAATCAGCTACGAACCCCGCCAGGCCCGGAAGGGAGCAACGGTAGTAGTGACATTATGTGCCGGGGTGTGGCTGGCAGGGTTTGCCTCCATTATTTCGGTTGTTCCGGATATTTCTCCCCCCCCAAAAACTCTCGTTCAAACACAGCTTCAACGCTTCCTGATCGTGCAATTTCAAGGCTTCTTGGTTAGCATAGATACTCTTTAATTCCGACATCAGGTGTTGACGCTACTCAATGAGCTATCAGGTTCTTGCACGCAAATGGCGACCCCGCTCTTTCAAAGAGCTGGTAGGGCAATCTCATGTTCTTCAGGCGTTGGTTAACGCCCTGGATCAGGATCGTCTTCACCATGCCTACCTGTTTACCGGTACCCGGGGGGTGGGTAAGACCACCATTGCCCGTATTTTTGCCAAGTGTCTGAATTGTGAGCAGGGGGTCAGCTCGATCCCCTGTGGCCAGTGTTCAGCTTGTAAAGAGATTAATGATGGTCGGTTTGTTGACCTGATTGAAGTGGATGCCGCCTCCAGAACCAAGGTAGAAGATACCCGGGAGCTGTTGGATAACGTCCAGTATGCACCAACCCGTGGGCGCTATAAGGTGTACCTGATCGATGAGGTGCACATGCTCTCGCCGCACAGTTTTAATGCGTTGTTAAAAACGCTGGAAGAGCCGCCTCCCCATGTAAAATTCCTGCTGGCAACCACCGATCCTCAGAAGTTACCGGTAACTATTTTGTCCCGCTGTCTTCAGTTCAGCCTGAAGAACATGACGCCAGAGCGAATTGTCGGCCATCTGGAGAATATCCTTGGACAGGAGCAGATCCCCTGCGAAGTGGCGGCCCTGTGGCAGCTGGCCCGTGCTGCCGATGGCAGTATGCGTGATGCCCTCAGTTTGACGGATCAGGCTATTGCTTTTGGCAATGGGCGGGTTAGTGAGGCTGAGGTGGGGGCGATGCTGGGTACCATTGACCAGGGTCAGGTGATGAAGATGGTGATGGCGCTGTCCACGGCCGACGCGGCTCATATTCTTGGCTCTGTTTCATCCCTGGCAGAACATTCACCGGATTATCTGGCGGTACTGGATGATATTCTGTCCCTGTTACATCGGGTGGCTATTGCCCAGGCTGTGCCCGATGCTGTTGATAACAGTCAGGGTGATCGTGAACAGGTCATAGCGCTGGCATCATCAATGACGGCCGAGGATGTTCAGCTTTATTACCAGATTGGTCTTGTGGGCAAGAAAGACCTGCCCCTGGCACCGGATCCCCGTGGTGGTTTTGAAATGGCCTTGCTGCGTATGTTGGCGTTCCGGCCCGATGGCGCGCCAGCGGCAGGCAGGCCGCTTGATATTTCTGGTGCAAAGCATGATGTGGCAACGGTTGCATCGCTGTCGGCAAACAATGTCGCACCTTCATCAGCTGAAGGCCCTTCATTGGCTGAGGGCTCTTCATTGGCTGAGGGCTCTTCATTGGCTGAGGGCTATTCATCTCACAAAAGCACCTCTGATGAGGAAGGTGCCTCTGATCCGGAGCCTGAGCCCGTTACCCAACAAGTTGATGCTCCTGCTGTTGTTCATGAAACTGTTCATGAAAAGATTGAACGCGAAAACCCTTCAGTTCAGAGTATTGGTCACAGGGATACCTTTGAGCCTCCTGCTATTGCTGATGAGCTACCAAAGACACCACCAGAGGAAATCACCTCTCAGACTGTGGTCAGCGAAGATGCACCGCCGATCCCGGAGGCCGTTCCACTGTCAGCTTATGACCAGGGGGGGGGGCTTTGAGTCGCCAGTTTATGATGATCATGATACTGCTCCCTCACTGGATGATATGCAGACACACTGGACGTCCGGAGACGAATATCAGGAATCTGCCACTGTGGTGGATGCCTCTGCTCACGAGTCTCTGAGTCTGCAAGGGGGTGGTGCCCCTGAAGCACCAGTCAGGGCTGTGGTGGAATTACCGGCAAAAGAAGATCGGGTGCCATTAACGCAGATGGATTCTGTAAGCTGGGTTCAGGTTTTTCGCGGCCTTCCCCTGGGAGGGGTGACAGGCACCATTGGTTCCCATTGTGAGTTTGTTGGCAGTGAGCAGGGTGCTATCCGCTTGCGACTTGATGAACAGCGCAGCACGCTCTACAACGACACCCATCGACAGCGTATGGAAAAGGCGCTGTGTGATTATTTTGCACAGTCCGTTAAACTGTCAATTGACACTGGTCGTATTGTTAATGAAACTCCTGCAGCCTGGCGCGAACGGAAAATTGCCGAGCGTCTCCAGGAAGCGAGAGAGAGTATCTATTCAGATGCCAGGGTAAAGGGGTTGGTTGAGACCTTTTCTGCCATGGTGCTGGATGACTCGATTCAGCCACTAGGTAATATCATCAAGTAGAAAGCCCGGGTGGGATTATCGGTGAATTCCGGTGATTCTCCTTTGGTGTTTTTGTGCAGAGGTCAATATGTTTAAAGGTGGTATGGGCAATCTGATGAAGCAGGCCCAGAAAATGCAGGAAGATATGGAGAAACTCCAGGAGGAGTTGGCCAATGCAGAAGTCACTGGCGAAGCCGGTGCCGGGCTGGTTAAGGTGATCATGACCGGTCGTTATGATGTGCGTAAGGTGGAAATTGATCCGAGCCTTTTTGCAGAAGACAAGGAGATGTTGGAAGATCTGGTGGCTGCTGCTATCAATGATGCGGTTCGTAAAGTAGAAGAGAACAACAAGGAAAAAATGGGTGAGCTCACCTCAGGACTCGGCCTTCCAGGCGGTATGAAATTACCATTCTAAACGCCTAACGTCCGACGCTTTTGTTATGTAGAACTAATGGGTGTCGGGTAGCGATATCATTGTTATTCAGGTTTTGTTTATGTTCAGCCCCATGATCAGGGAATTGATGGAGTCATTGCGCTGTCTGCCAGGCGTGGGGCCGCGTTCGGCCCAGAGAATGGCGTTGCACCTGCTGGAAAGGGACCGCGACGGGGCTGTGCGCTTGTCGGCTGCTCTCAGGCAGGCTGCCGAAGGGGTGGGGCGATGCGGGCATTGCCGTACACTGACGGAAGAGCCAGTCTGTCAGATCTGTGCTAATCCCGGCAGAGATGAAAAGCTTTTGTGCATTGTCGAGAATCCTTCGGATGTTATGGCTTTTGAGCAGGCAGGTGGATTTTCAGGGCGTTACTTTGTCTTAATGGGGCATTTGTCGCCTATTGATGGTATCGGCCCGGAAGATATTGGCATTGAACACCTGTTGAAAACGGTGGCTGATAATCAGGTTGAAGAGGTCATCCTGGCAACCAACCCTACGGTAGAAGGAGAGGCCACGGCGCACTATATTGCCGAAGAGCTGAAATCCCTCGGGGTGACGGCCACTCGCATTGCCCATGGTGTTCCCCTGGGTGGTGAGCTTGAGTTTGTGGATGGTGGTACCCTGGCTCATGCCCTGGCAGGCCGCAAAAAGGTTGAATTCTGACCAAAGGTTGATCAATCGCTTAACAGAATTGTAATGTGACCGAAGTGGCGTTGAATGGTCAACCTGCACAGATGTTCAAGGGAGGAACCAGTGGAAGCATGCATCATGAGAATTGGTCATCTGACTGTTAAGTTACAACAAGGTTCCCACTTTTTTAACCATGCCATACCATGGATTTCCAAAGAGTCACACCGTTAATACGGTTCAAATTGTCGAAATCCCTGGTATTGTCGTAAAACCGATCATTCCGCTGCAAGTATTTAGCTACGGTGTCACCTGCACATGCTGGATCACATTCTTTCGGGCGGTAGTAAAACTGAACAGAGTACGCCCTGAGGGCCAGGGCCTTCTTGATAACAAAGTGTGCAGTATTTTTTTTGACAAAATCAGAAGGATTCTCCACGACCGCGGGCCACATGCAAATTACCCGATCCTGTTTATTGAGAAACAGGTAAACCAGCAAACCACTGGTATCTGTTGCCGCAAAGTATCTTTCTATATAGGCTTTGGCTGACCGATTGCCGGGTGTGTATCCGGGCACAAAAGAAAGATACTTTTTCAGCCCCGGTGGCAGAGGCAACGCAGCACATTCTTTTGACAAAGTGGTTTTCTGATGGAAAGTGCGTTGAATCACCCGCCTGCACAGATTTTTGAGAGAGGAAGGGGGGGAATTCTTCAGATGTTCACTTTCGTGCATACCATATATTTCAGCCATTGGACCTTGCCACTGACAATCGGTAAATGGACACTTGAGGTAAAATTTGTCGATTGAGCGTCTCTTACACAGATCAGGAAAGGTAAATTTGCAAGTATTTATATTTTCCTGATCAGGAGGTACTCCATTAGCTGAGCACTGGTGGCATAAACGATCTGGCGGGATTGTAAGGTTTCTGTAATGGCTGCAGTCGTCACATAAATGATAGCCGCAACCTGTTTGCACCACGCTTCGTGCCAATCCTTTACAATCAACGCAAAGACTACTCGGTAATGAATCGAGATACTCTTGATTTTCGTTCGGAAAAGCTTCCACATTGCGAATATGGTATCCGCCCCACAACACTTTGTTGCTGTAAACATCCGCAACTGTACCTCGGGCACTGCCCATCATCGGCAGTTTTGGAGCGCTGGCTACTGCGTTCAAGTTCACTATTAATCCAGGATAAATGTTTTAATTCAACTGCCCCGGCCCAAGTCATGGCAATCACATGTTCGAGGTGTAGTCTTTAAGATCAGCAACTAGTATAGCCAACATCGGCTCTGTCGCAGGGCTCGGATGCTTGCAAACAGTCGCCAGTTGGAGGTATAGCCCCGGCTTTTGTTTCTCTTTATAAACTGCCAAAACGGTCACTCACAGTGGGCATATATCCAGTAGAGATGCGCGTCAGCAGTTTTTTAAGCGGTTGGGTGTGTTGAAGGGCCTCTGGGCCCATTTATGATTCACCTGCCCCCTTCGTTTGGTCCTTCCGGATTTGCTGAACTTGAACGTTTTTTACGATCACTACTTTTGATTTGATGGTATGGGGAGATATGAAGTGGTTAAATCTGAGAGATAGATAAATCTGATCTGGTCGGAGCGAGAGGATTTGAACCTCCGACCCCCACAACCCCATTGTGGTG
>NZ_JAHHPM010000400.1 GCF_024606345.1 Endozoicomonas sp. YOMI1 | reverse complement strand
GACTGCATGGATGCAGGAGCTAGAGCAACGCAGGAGCAGTTGCCGCGTAGGGCAGTCTATTCTCGGACAGCCTCCTGGGCTTCCCGTTCATTGCTATTCTCAACTACCCGTCAATGCCAATTTATCCCGAGGGGTTGCCCCATGACTGATCTTAATGCCCGTAGCCGTCAGGCTGTGCAATTGATGGATCTTACTTCCCTGAATGATGATGATACCCCAGAGAAAATTATTGCACTGTGCCATCAGGCCCATACCGAAGTCGGTAACACGGCTGCCGTCTGTATCTACCCCCGTTTCATCCCTATTGCCCGTAAAACGCTGAACGCCCTCGGCCTGAATGACGTTGCCATTGCCACGGTAACCAACTTTCCTGCTGGTGGTGATGATATTGCTATCGCCGTCGCAGAAACCAGGGCTGCGGTTGCCTATGGTGCTGATGAAGTTGACGTGGTATTCCCATACCGGGCGCTGATGGCGGGCAATGAAGAAGTCGGTGCCGAGCTGGTTCGCCGCTGCAAAGATGCCTGCGGTGTTGACGACAGTGGCCAAAGAGACGCCAGTGGCCAAAGAAAAGCCCTGCTGAAAGTGATTATTGAAACCGGTGAGCTGAAGGACCCTGCCCTGATTCGTAAGGCCAGTGACATCGCCATTGAGGCCGGTGCTGATTTTATTAAAACCTCTACTGGCAAGGTGCCGGTCAATGCAACGCCAGAATCTGCACGGATCATGCTGGAAGCAATCCGCGACAGTGGCAACACTGAGGTTGGTTTCAAGCCTTCCGGTGGTATCAGAACCGCAGAAGACGCTGTATTACACCTGGCTCTGGCGGATGACATTATGGGTGATGGCTGGGTAAACCGTCGTCACTATCGGTTTGGTGCCAGCAGTCTGCTGGGGAATCTGCTGATTGCCCTAGGCCTGAAACAGGGTGAAGCCAGCAAAGAAGGGTATTGATATGTTTCTGCCACAGGAAGTTATTCGTCGTAAGCGGGAAGGTGAGGCGCTCAGCGCGCAGGAGATTCGCAGTTTCATTGCCGGTGTTACGGATGACTCGGTGTCGGAGGGCCAGATCGGTGCTCTCGCCATGGCCGTGTACTTTCAGGGGATGAATATTGATGAGCGAATCGCCCTGACTTGCGCCATGCGTGATTCCGGAGAGGTGATGGACTGGTCATCAGATAATCTCCCGGGCCCTATATTGGATAAACATTCCACCGGTGGTGTTGGCGATGTGGTCAGCCTGATGCTTGGCCCCATGATAGCCGCCTGTGGTGGTTTTGTGCCGATGATTTCTGGCCGTGGCCTTGGGCATACCGGGGGCACGCTGGACAAACTGGACAGTATTCCTGGCTATACCACCAGTGCCTCAGAATTGTTGTTCCGTAAAGTGGTCAAAGAGACCGGCGTTGCTATTGTCGGCCAGACTGGCGAGTTAGCACCTGCGGACAAACGGATTTATGGGGTTCGTGATGTGACGGCAACGGTTGAATCCATTGCCATGATTACCGCCTCCATTCTGTCGAAAAAACTGGCAGAAGGGCTGGATGCCCTGGTGATGGATGTCAAGGTGGGCAGCGGTGCCTTTATGCCAACCTTCGAGCAGTCGGTGGAACTGGCCCAGAGTATTGTTCAGGTAGCCAATGGTGCCGGGGTGAAAACAACGGCATTGCTGACGGATATGAACCAGTGCCTTGCCTCTTCTGCCGGAAATGCTGTTGAGGTTCGCGAAGCTGTTCAGTTCCTCACCGGTGAATATCGCAATGACCGCCTGCTGGAAATTACCATGGCGCAATCCGCAGAGCTGCTGGTATCCGGGGGATTGGCTGCCGGCATTGGGCAGGCCAGGGAAAAACTGCAGTCAGTACTGGATAATGGTCAGGCGGCAGACGTTTTCGGCAGTATGGTGCACGGTCTGGGTGCCCCGTCGGACTTTGTTGAACGGTATGACCATTACCTGCCCACTGCGACCATCGTGAAGCCCGTGTATATAGAGGCAGAGGGTTATCTTGCCGCCATGAACACCCGGGAAGTGGGGATGGCCGTGGTGCAGTTGGGCGGAGGACGAAAAGTCGCTTCTGATACCATTGATTATGGCGTAGGCTTTACTGACATTTGCCGGTTGGGCGACAGGATTGATCCTTCACAGCCGATTGCCATACTCCATGCCAGTTCGGAAGCGTCATGCAACCAGGCTGCAGACATGCTTCGCGGTGCGCTCACTGTTGCTGAACAAGCGCCGCAAACCCATTCTCTGATATACGAAAAACTGTCATAACCCTGGCAGATCAGGAGTAGCGAATGAAACGTGCAATCATCCTTGTGATGGATTCATTCGGTATTGGAGCCACTGAAGACGCTGAAAAATTTGGCGATGCAGGCTCCAATACAATTGGACATATTGCCCGGGCCTGTGCCGATGGCGACGCAGATATTGGTCGACAAGGCCCGTTAACCCTTCCGGAGCTGTCCAGTCTTGGTCTGGTTCACGCGGCAAGGGACGCTTGTGGTGAGTTTCCCAAGGGTATGGTCAATGATATGCCGATTATCGGTGCTTATGGCTATGCCAAAGAACTCTCCAGCGGTAAGGATACACCCAGTGGCCACTGGGAAATGGCGGGTGTTCCGGTGCTGTTTGACTGGGGCTATTTTCACGATGAAAAAAACAGTTTCCCTCAGGAACTGCTGGATGAGTTGGTCAAAAAGGCCAAACTTCCGGGGGTTCTGGGTAACTGTCATGCTTCTGGTACCACCATTCTGGAAGCGCTGGGTGAAGAGCACATGAAAACCGGCAAGCCGATTGTCTATACATCGGCCGATAGCGTCTTTCAGATTGCCTGTCATGAAGAAACGTTTGGCCTTGATCATCTGCTTGACGTCTGCCGGATTGCCCGTGAGATGCTTGAACCATACAACATCGGACGTGTGATTGCCCGACCATTCATTGGTGATGATGCAGGAGACTTTCAGCGTACGGGCAATCGTCGGGACTTTTCTGTATTGCCGCCGGCACCTACAGTACTGGATAAGCTGGTAGCCAGTGGCGGCGAGGTGGTCAGTATTGGCAAGATTGCCGATATCTTTGCCAACCAGGGGATTACCAGAAAGGTCAAGGCAACGGGTATTCCAGCCCTTTTTGAAGCAACCCGTGAAGCATTGATTGAAGCGGGTGATCGAACCATTGTCTTCACCAATTTTGTGGATTTTGACTCTTCATTTGGTCATCGCAGAGATGTCGTCGGTTACGCCGGTGCGCTGGAGCAGCTGGATGCCATGCTGCCAGACCTGTTTTATTATATGGGCGACGATGATCTTTTGATTATCACTGCAGACCATGGTTGTGACCCAACCTGGCCCGGAACGGATCATACCCGTGAACACATTCCTGTTCTGGCATTCAGTAAAAAATTGATTCCTTGTGCCCTGGGTCAGCGGGAAACCTTTGCCGATATCGGGCAGACCCTGGCCAGCTATTTTGAACTGGAGCCCATGGACTACGGCACATCGTTTTTGCCTGAGATCTTTGAGCAGGGCTAAGTTTGGCCATTGCCACTTAGGAATTGCCCCGGAATAATGTGTACATTTCTGAGTTTCAAAACCACGTTCGTCCTGAGCCTGTCGAAGGGCGTGA
>NZ_JAHHPM010000399.1 GCF_024606345.1 Endozoicomonas sp. YOMI1 | reverse complement strand
TGGCCCGCTTTAAAGAACAATGTTGCCTGAGGGGCCTGCTGTTGAATGGCCAGCAGGTCACACCAGATGCGGTGGTTAAGGGTTTCCCGGATAGTCAGGAAGGCAAACTGGGGATAGCGCGCTTCAAAGCGGAGTCTTGCCTGAGAGGCCTGGCGTTAAATGGCCAGCAGACCACACCAGAGAGTGTGGTAAAGTATTTCCCGGATAGTCCGGAAGGCAAACTGGGGGTAGCACGTTTCAAAGCGGAATGTTGCCTGAGAGGCCTGGCGTTGAATGGCCAACAAGTCACAGCGGATATGGTGGTTAAGGATTTCCCGGGTAGTACGGAAGGCAAACTGGGTATAGCGCGCTTTAAGGAACAATGTTGCCTGAGGGGCTTGTCGTTGAATGGCCAGCAGGTGACACCGGATATGGTGGTTAAGAGCTTCCTGGATAGTCCGGATAGCAAACTGGGGATAGCGCGCTTCAAAGCTGAGTGTTGCCTGAGGGGCATGGCGTTGAATGGCCAGCAGGTGACACCGGATGCGGTGGTTAAAGATTATCAGGCAGCCAGGGCAACACTGGAGCTGGCGCGTTTCAAAGCGGAATGCTGCCTGAGGGGCCTGACGTTGAATGGCCAGCAGGTCACACCGGATGCGGTGGTTAAAGATTATCAGGCAGCCAGGGCAACACTGGCGCTAGCGCGCTTTAGAGAAAAATGTTGCCTGAGGGGCATGTTGCTGAATGGCCAGCAGGTCACACCGGATGGAGTGGTTAAGGATTATGAACACGGTGGCAGATTGCTCGAAAGAGCTATTTTTTATTCTCAGCTGGCATTAAGTGCCAGAGAATTGAATGGCAGCCATCTGGATAACAAAGACGTATTAGCAGCGTTTAATGAAGTCCCCGGGGATTATTCTTCAAGGCAAACCAGGTATCTGATTCAAAGGCTGAAACAATCTCAGCGGTACGATGAATCCAACGAAGCTCAGAGCATACTTCAAGAGGCCTGGCAAATCTTAAACAACGTACGGGTCAAAGACGATGAGCATCATCGGCTCCAATGTATAGTGAAATTCATGGCTATGCAGCATGAGTTGCCAATTGATCATCAGAGAGTATCAGCAAAACAGGTATTGCAATCCATCAAATTACTGAGGCGCTCATTTCAGAATTCCCGTCTGCATTTCTTCTTCCTGACACACTGCTATATCACGAGACAGTCTATTGATGGACGAGAGATCCATAAGCATCAGGTTTTGGAGTGTCTTCAGAGTTTTCCTGAAGTAAGCAAGCTTCGCCATGCTTTAGGCTACTGGTTTGAACAATACAGCTCCGAAGCCAATATAATGGATGAGTTACTGTTCGAGGGAAACAGGCATTCAACCAATCGTGTCAATAACGCTGGACATGAGCATGGAGATCACCTTCCCACCGAGACCTCCGATTTAGAGAGTGCTTACCGAAGCGCAACATCGGTAGAAGTATCCGTTGACAATCCTGGCAAGGAAGGCTCATTCCCTTGCCAGGTTAGGGAATACCGGGAAGAAACAGAAAATACGTCCTCAATTCAGGCATTGACTGCCAGTATGGTTCAAACTCTGAAACGATGGTTAAAAACAGGCGAACCGGGTTGCCAGGACAAGCAGGTTCTGCAGTTAAATGCGCTAACGCTAAAAACACTGGAGATTATTCAGGAAATCAATGGTTCTTATA
>NZ_JAHHPM010000398.1 GCF_024606345.1 Endozoicomonas sp. YOMI1 | reverse complement strand
ATAGTAACTGCCCACTTAGCCAGAAAAATACGATTCCATTTGGCCAACTACTTATAAGACCCATGGATAGATATAAAAAACGGTTCTCAGGTTAGTTGTTATGGCTGGGCTTTCAGTTGTGCTGGCTTCTTCAACGACGGCTGAAGATGTGATGGTCAGAGGCAGTACGGTCTCTGTGAGTGGAAATTATGATTCTGCTGGTATCGATAACGCTGGCTCACTCAACATAGATATGGTATCAACGGCCCTTTTACCAATAGAGCTGGTGGCTCAGTTAATGTCTCTAAGGGGCTGAATATTTCCGGAAGTACATTGACGGCCACCAATGCTGGAACACTGACTGCTCTGCTGGCAGTGACTTTATGGTGGTAGAACATATCGAATGAGTGTCTATGGCATCAGCGCAAACTTTAGAGTGAAAAAGGAAAAAAAGTAGGACCTGGCGTTGAGGGAGGGATTTGAATTCTTTCATGATTAGATTGATTCAATAAAGAATTCAGTAGTTTACAAACAATCTGAGATCCAAAAAGTGTCCAGTTTGGTTGCTGGAAGAGGTTTTTGGTTAATTTGGTGGACACTTTTTGGTGTATAGAAAAATAAGAGGAGTACTTTAACTACGAGTCACTAAAACCAGTGAATCCCATTGCCTATCAACCTTTGATCCAAGAAATTGTTGTATTGCCATTGAACAAGTTTGTTCTCTGGTTTCCCTAAGCTGGCAGGATGCTGCAATATACCCATGCTCATTTGAACTGGCAGAAGCCCCCGTATAGTTTTGATCGTAATCATCCATTAACACTTCAAAGTTACTCTCTTCCTTAGCCAGCCATTGTGAAAATTCTTCATCATGGCCTCTGATAAATGCAAGAAAGCTGTCATCCTTGCATATATTAACCAGGTACTGTTTAAACAGACTCTTATCATTTATTGCCCGGATAAAATCATTTTTTAATCTACTATAAATATCACTGACAGGATCACTCCCATAATGTGGGAAACGTTGTTTAATATGATTTTCAGTAAACTCACAAACTTCTTCTGCAAGGCGGTTTTTTAAATATCCTCTGATTTCAGTGGATTCTTTATCTTCAAGCAGGTTGTAATTAGCCAGGGCCATTACCAACTGATCCTCATGAAGAAGTATTTTGACTTTATAGAGCAATCTAAACCAATCAAGTCTGCCATTTTGATCACAAATACCCTCCGTCAGTGATGCCGTCTTGAATCTGACTTTTATTTGGTCACAAACTTCTGCTGTATGGTCAGCACAATCTCCGGATAACATGCTATCAATTATTCCGGCAATCTCTCCAATGAGATCTGGTTTTTTCAGCAGACTATTGAGTATTTCTTTGTATGTATCATTCAGATGTGCACTATTGACCTTATTTTCAAGGTAGTTGAGCTTTTCCATTTGATCTGGATTGACAATATTTGCAAGCAGTAGTTTGGCTTCACTCACCGACAGATTTATATCTTCAGGTTGATTATATGTTCTACTGTTTGCCGAATGCTCTGTATCAAGCCAGGATACTGGTGATGAAGAACCAGAACTAGAGCTAGAATGGGGTCTGGATCTGGATACAGAACTGGAACTAGTACTGGAAACCCTTCTGGATCTGGCTCTGGAGGAGGGTGAATAGGTAGGAAAAAGTGGTAAGTCATCATCGGAGTCAGACAGATAGTCCCGAACTGGGGCCGCTTCTTGCAAATTACTCTGCCCACCGATAGGTTCACAGTATAAATGTCGAGATCCGGGAATAGTCCTGGCTACATAATATCTTTGTTCAGTGGTAAGGGCATTTTGTATTGTATCAACCAAATCAGCACCTAATTTCTTTCTGATAAACCGGCACTTTGGAAACTTCTGGGCATGTACATCATCTGGCTTTTCATCTCTCCTCCAGTTTTGCAGACCACCACCACATGAAAAACATTGCACTTGATCCCAATCATAGATTGAATAAAAACCACTGTCGATAAAATCCTGATCAGAGACATCAGGGGGAAAGTTGAACGAAAGTCTGACATTTCTCCAGTTTGTATTATCAAATGTTCGAGCCCTGTTAGCCAGATTACTCATCGCTTCATTAAATGGTCTATCAGGCGCAATGTCAGTATCAGATCCACTATTATCTTCCAAATCAAAACCACTAATGGATATATCCCTGACTTCCATACGTGGAACTTCCCGGGTAACAGGAATTTCATTAATATTGTTAACTGCTAATAGTAGCGGCTGAAGAGAATCGTTTGAGCGAATATCACTGGCGATCTGCTCTACAGACTGCCCATAGTCAACATAACCATCAGATTGCCTTAGCCCTATAAGAAGTTGATCGTAACTTAAAAGCTCATCTAAATTTTTTGCTATATGGGTGTCACCAGTAACTACATCTACAAATTCAAAAAACTTCTCAGCTTCGGGTGAAGGTGCATGGAGTAAATGGGTTTGAGGGGTGTCATGATAATCAACATCCCGGTGTCCCAACCTTGCTCTTGAAGATCCACCAGCTGCTCCAGCGACCTGATTTGTTGAACCAGGGTTAAAAAAATAATCGCCTTGAATATTGTGCATAACTCGTCCAGCCCCTTTACTCATTGAACATTCACTGAGATGAATATCTCAAATTACTGAAATTAGGTGGTAGATAATATTGAATCATTAGAATAATTAAAATAAAAATCTGATAATTTAAATGGTTTTGATCTTAAAATTAATTCATATCAACCAGCCGGATCAGCAATAAGACTGGGTTAATTGTTTTAAATCTATGAACTTATTCAGGATTCATCATTGCAAGCAGTGTTTTGATAAAGTCCTTCCTCTTGAGCTCATAATCATTAACATGATGAGCTGTCGATAGCCAGCCGTTAACTCTGTGCTCAAAATCATTACGGCAAGCATGGCTGATCAATTTCATTTGAAGACTTTCAGTAAGCACATTAAGGCGGTGTTGTTGTTCTTGAAGGTGGTTAGTCAGGCAGTCAGGTTGTCCGGGGTTGCCTTCAGAGTGCAGAGCGATAAACTGCCGGGCTTTATTCAGGGTAAGCAGACAGCGCATAAGCAAGCCGTAAATACGCTCATTGGAGTTTTTAGGAATATTAAAAAGAATGGTTCGTGGTATGTAAAATACCGTTCCTTTTTGCAATTGTTCTGTCAGCGAGCCAAGGTTATTAGCGAGGTATTCCAGCGTATCGTTCAGTAATCGGGTTTCTTCAGCAAACGACAAACACCATACCGGCCTCTCAACGCCAGGCACGTGAATGGCCAATTGCGCTGTATTTTCTTGGGCTACCCTGTCGTCAACACTGACTTGAAGCCCCATTGCTCTCATCCCCAAATCACCGTCATTCAGTTGAATATTGAAGGTCTGCGGGAGTTTAATCGCCTGACACCCCCGGATTGGCCAGATGATGATGCTTTTGGAGATTTCAGAATCCCTGTCGGTGTTCAGTACCTGCAGCTTGTCAAAGAGTGTTCTGGCAGCCACTGCTGTCGTGCAGATAATGTCAATATCATTAAATGATGAGCAAAGGTTCTGTAAAAAACGGGCGAAAGAACCGGTAATCAGCATGGGAGGGGGGGTATAAGAACCATTGATTTCCTGAATAATCTCCAGTGTTTTTAGCGTTAGCGCATT
>NZ_JAHHPM010000397.1 GCF_024606345.1 Endozoicomonas sp. YOMI1 | reverse complement strand
GGGTCGTGTAGGATTCGAACCTACGACCAATTGGTTAAAAGCCAACTGCTCTACCGACTGAGCTAACGACCCTTACTGCATCAGCCACAGGCTGATATACAGAGCAAGTGGCTCCCCGAGCTGGACTCGAACCAGCGACCCAATGATTAACAGTCACTTGCTCTACCAACTGAGCTATCAGGGAACTATGCCTGGCAGTGACATCTCGTCACCAACCAACGGCAGCGAATGATAAGGTTATTTTGCTGTGAGTCAAGTATTCCACTGCAAAAAACTTTTAAAAAAAACTGTATATATGGCATTTTCCAACCGCTACACGGTCTTAGAGGCCATCAGCACTCTCTGACAAGTATTGGGCCACACCGTCTGGAGAAGCTGTCATGCCCTTATCCCCCTTATTCCAGCCAGCCGGGCAAACTTCACCGTGCTTTTCATGGAACTGCAAAGCGTCGACCAGTCGAATCAGTTCATCCATGTTACGGCCCAGCGGCAGGTCATTAACGATCTGGGAGCGAACCAGACCTTCCTTATCGATCAGGAAAGCACCACGGAAGGCTACGCCACCCTCAGACTCGACGTCATAAGACTTACAGATGTCATGTGTCATATCAGCAGCCAGGGTGTATTTCACTTGACCAATACCGCCCTGGTCAACAGGAGTGTTACGCCAGGCATTGTGGGTAAAGTGAGAGTCAATGGAAACACCGATCACTTCAACACCACGCTCCTGGAAAGCGATCATACGGTGATCCAAAGCAATCAGTTCAGAAGGACATACGAAAGTGAAGTCCAGTGGGTAGAAAAACAGCAGACCGTACTTACCACGGATGGCTTCGGACAGGGTAAAGGCATCAACAATAGAACCATCACCCAGTACAGCGGGGACTGTGAAGTCAGGAGCCTTCTTGCCTACTAAAACACCCATAAGTATTTCTCCTATGCTTTACAAAGCTATGTTTTACAAAGCTATGTTTTACAAAGCTATGGTTTACAAAGTTGTGCATTTTAATACGATAGTACAATTAATATACAATCCCGCATTGAATCACACACCACAAAAACTGCGGGTATAATGATACACAGGACCACGGTTTTCGCCTACCGCAGTAGAGACAAATAGCTACTTTTTTTATTACAAGCCATAGACAAACCAGAATCAGAAAGCTATCGATATTTTTCGTACAAAGAAAATGAACCAATTGGAAATTAAAATATCAGAGTAATTTTAGAAATAACTTATCCTGGTGTGTGTCTATGCAACATACTGGCGTACCCCCTACAAGGCCGGTGCTATTCTGGAATGCAGCACCCGATGATGGTGTCAAAAAGCCAAATCCCACAAGAAAACCAGATATTGGACAAACCAGCAGAGGCCTGAAAGTTACCACGCACCCGCCATCAAGCTACGTCCTGTCTGGAGAAGACTCTGCATTTTCTCCCTTTTCCATAAAACCTGAACAGACAATAAAAACTTCGGAAAATGAACCAGAAAGCGATGAAGAGTGTGATCAGGAAATACAAAAAGCATTTGCTGGCTTATCACTCTCAGCTCACACCAATGTTAAAAAGAATCAACGTCCTGTGGCTGGACCTGAAAATTTAAGCGAAAGGGTGATTTTAAAAGCTAAAACAAAGCTCTCATGTAAGAAAAAAAGTGGCCCTCCAAAACCGGAAAGGTTTCACTCTTATCCTGGTACTTCAGGGCAGCAAGTGATACCTGCAGCAACTTTACCCGCAGCCTTTTCAACAACAGCGACAACAATGTTCAGCCAGAGCTATGTAAATACTGAACCTTCTCCCAAAAAGCTATGCAACTCAGCACCTCCAGTCAATGATCCCATCACCTGTCAAGAGCCTCTGGATACTTTGATATCAGCACAGTCAGACTTATTTGGTTTTCACTCTTTACCTTATGACTTTGCTCCGGAAGAACAACCCTTGGAAAAATTCCAGAATGAAGGCGAAGCTGACAGGGACTCAATGAATTCGGCAATGGACTGTAGAGATTCGATGGAATTAAACAACTAAAGAGTTTTAACCAAAAAGAAGAACTGCCTTCCGGTTTTATCACACCGGAAGGGAAGGCCAAAATCGATTATAGAATCAGTCTTCTGCCCCTTCAGCAGAATCAGCAGCGTGAGCAATCAACTGCTTCAGCTCACCGCTGTTAAACATATCAATAATGATGTCACTGCCACCAATCAGCTCACCCTTAATCCACAGCTGTGGGAATGTCGGCCAGTTGGCATACTTGGGAAGATTAGCACGAATCTCCGGGTTAGCCAGCACATCGACAAAAGCGAACTGTTCGCCACAGGCCATCAACGCCTGAACCGCCTTGGCGGAGAAACCACACTGCGGTAACTTGGGAGAGCCCTTCATGTAAAGCAGGATATCATGGGATTCAACCTGTTCTTTTATTTGCTCCATTACGTCCATGAGACGACCTCTTCTTCATTGGAATCATAAAGCAGGACATTTTAAAGAAAATACCTGACTGTCACCATATGTTATTACATATATTCGAATAGAAAAAACCAACAACAGGATTGTAGATATCCAACTTTCCTGCGACCATCGGTTGACCTAGTATGGAACTGCAAGTTGGGAATCAGCCATGTATGTACCGGATAAACCCCTTCGCTCTTATCCCTGGTGGCTAATGCCTTTTTTCTGGAGCCAGAAACGTCGCTATGGAAAAGTCCTTAAGCCAGGCTTGTTATGGGCAAGAGTTCCCCGTTTATTTGCCGCTGTAGCCGCGCTCTACGGCGTTCTGGATCGAAAAAAATCCCCCCTGTCACCGGAACTGCGTTCGCTGGTTACCGTCAGAGTATCCCAGGTTAACTGGTGCGCCTTCTGTGTTGACGTTAATGCCATGACCCTGGCAAAACGTACGGGCAGCATGGATAAAGTAGAAGCACTGGATAACTGGCAACACTCTGACCTTTTCAATGCACAGGAGCGTATTGCCCTGGAATATACAGAAGCTGTTACCTACAGCGACCGACAGGTAACCCCTGGTCTGATGAAACAGCTAAAAGAGCATTTCAATAATGACGCTGTTATTGAACTGACTGGCCTGATCGCTTTTCAGAACATGTCCAGCAAATTCAACGCTGCCCTGGATGTTCCTGCAGAAGGTTTCTGCAAAATTCCACAGAAACGAGTGTCTTCTGAAAGTTCTGGTGAATAAGGTGGAGAGCACAGGGGCAAGAAACCTGTCTGACTTAAGCGTCCGTAGCAAGGATTGCGAGAAATTGTGGATAAAAATTTCTGATTCTGACGAGAATAGCGGGGCTATTTGACGAAGAAGCAGGAATTTTAGTAGGACAATCTTAAGTGCCACAGCATCCTTGAACGACAGAAACAGTTAAGTGCCGGGTGAGGATTTTCTGGCGCTGATTTTATAGGATCACCAATGCTTAATGAAACTTCTTGGCATCACGGATGGTTTGGCCGACTTCCTTTTACGCCTGGTGTTCAATTCTGCGTTTGTGTCTGGTTTCGGGTTTTCTGCGTTATCAGTACTTTCCAGAAGTCCAAAATATCCGGGCTTGGAAGGATCTGGCACTTTCCTGTTTGTCCGAAAATCACCTGTTCCCTCTGACGACAAATTCTGATACCCCTCCTGGTCCGGACCGAAATTGAAATAGGCTGAGAGAGCCGCGCCTGTCTCCTCAAGAGTGGGTGTGGTTATCATGTCAGGGGCAAGGATTGTTGATTTTAGTTGCCGGGTAACCGGATCAAAGTATTCCGCGTTATGAATTTGGCTTCTGTCGCTGCAGTTAGGGTGTCTGTCCCTGTATTGCATCAGGTAACTGTGAATGCCGTTAAGGTAATGCATGGCGGAGGCGGTGTCAGGGATGATCTCTGTTTCTACCGTTTTAGTGATTTGTTCGTGGCTGTTTGGATTCTCCCGCCACTGAGCACAGAATGGAGACAGTTGCTGGTCCCGGCCTTTGAGCGCCCTGCAGACCATCAGTTGCAGAACATCACTTTTATGATGGCACCAGATGTGGGGCTTGGTTACCAGCATAAATGCAAACGCGTCAATATCATCAATGCAGGAAATACCTTCTTGCAGCATTTGCTGAACCGCCTGCTCAAATCGCTCGTGACGGTCGTGCGTGGGGGAGCCACCGTGCCAATAATAAAAATTGAAGGACATTTCCCAGGCAAACGAAACCAGCAAGTGACTGACTCTGTCGATGGCACAGGTATTTTTACAACTCAGGGCATCAAACCAGATATCCTTGACCAGTCGGAAAAATGACTGGCAATGCAGTGGCGCCAACTTATGATTAAGGAAATGGGAACAGATACTTATGCTGGAGCTGAAATCCACCTGTACAGCATTGTCAACAAGCAGCTCTGGCCAGCTTTTGCAAATATCAGCAGCCTGTCGTTGCAATGCCTTGGGCCATTTGTTGACCATAGTTACGATGCTGTGGTGATCTGGCCAGAAGGAAGAATAGTAGCGATTGAAATTCTCAGTTGCGGTTTTAACACATGATTTGGTGTAGCTTTGCAGTTCTATCATCAGTTGCAGCTTGCCCTGAGCACCTGCGGTGGAACTCAACCCGTCTTCAATGCATTTTTTAATAGAGCCCAGCGTATCACCGTTGTCTGACTGAAGATGAGCAACGATATTACTTTGGCCCGGGGTAATATTGCGCTGGATCAGGGCTTTTTCCGACGTTGCGATTTCTTCGGCGGAATAGCCTTGAATCTTCAGGTTCTGCTCTTCATGCAGGGTCAACGTCGTATTTCGCAAACCAAACGCCGGAACTTTGTGGGTATCCGGAAAGTTGATGGTGGTGGAACTTGCCGAAAGGTCATCCCGGGGCGGGAAATTCCAGCCAGTGCTGTCTGCGCCAAAGATTGCCGGTTGCGAAGATGGGCTTGACATAGGTTTCCTTTTGTCTTCACAAAAAACAATTGAGGATTGAGTAAAATTCATAAGACAAAAGTTAGACAGCTGCGGAAAAATAAAGTTCATATAGCCACTGATTCAACAGTAGCCAACGACTCGATTTGTAACTTCTCAAAAAGTACTGGTAAACCATCGTTCCATAAAGTCACAGGGCTTAT
>NZ_JAHHPM010000396.1 GCF_024606345.1 Endozoicomonas sp. YOMI1 | reverse complement strand
AACTGCCCACTTGGCCAGAAAAATACGATTCCATTTGGCCAACTACTTAACAACGAATGTTGCGCTCGTTGCGGTTTTAATCAAGAGTATAAGCACGGTAAAAGCTCATGCTGGGAAAGTTCCCGATAACTTGATTTCCCACTGCTTGAATCCTTCAAAGAAACCCGGCCCTCATTGCCGGGTTTTCTTTTTTTATCCCACCAAACATTTGTGGTCATCGGGGCAAGGCGGCCCAGATGCTGGCATTTAAAAATGGTCAGTCGGAGTTGCAGTGGCCAGACAGTAATCACAATGAGCTGCCAAGCAAGGCCGTGGATGTAATGGCTTATCCGCTGGACTGGTTTGATTATCAACGGTCTGCTCACTTTGCCGGATACGTTTTGGGGGTTGCTGAGGGTATGGGCATCAAGCTGCGCTGGTGTGGTGACTGGGATCTGGTGATGGAAATACAGGTTGTTTCAGACCGGGGCTTCAGACTCCCCGCCGGCCGGGGCAGTCGCTGGCAGTTTGAACTGGAAGGCACTGACACCCTGACTACCCTGATTGTGGCCAGCAGTATGGCAGAGCTTTAAGGAAACCAGTCATCGTCTATTAACTGATCATAGGACCATGGGCATTCAGCCGGGAAACTCTGGTCGGTAAGCCACTGGTCTTTCGGCAGATATTTATTCATCTGATTAATGGCACCGGCTTTGGCATCAGGGTAGCTGTCCGTGATTACCTCTGCCATACGGCTTTTCAGAGAAGGGTTTTTCTTCATTAATCGCCTGGTTTCACGCCGGGCAGTATCAATGCTGTCATACCAGCTTCGGAACTCTTGTGGTTCATACCTTTGAGGGTTAATCACTTGAGTCTGGTACTGATGCTTGAGCAGGTGCAGGATCAGGTTGATTAAGTGCGATTCCAGAGCGTGCTGGTTTTGTTTGCCCACTTCACCCAGTTCCTCCAGCAGGTTTTTTATATCCAGCCGGTCAAGCTGGCCGGATTGCAATAGCTGTTTTTGTTGTTCTACCCATTGGTGGTAGTCGGTGTCATAGAGATTGTTGATGTTTTCCACTATTTGAGTCCCTTGATTCACTGCTCACTATTCTAGGATACCCATGGCCAAATTTCCTGCACTGCCAGCAACGGTAGACCGCTACGTGCGTGAGTTCCTGAACCGCCTGGCCGGGCGTTCCGGCAACGCTGGAGACAAAGCAGTGCTGCACAGTGAGCTGGCGGAACTGGGTCTGGCCAATGAGATTGGGCAGCGGCTCAGTCTGCCTGCCACCGCCGTGGGTTCCATTACCGAGACTCTGGAACCTGCCCTGCCATCAGCTCCCGTGATCGATACCGACCGGCCTGACAGTTGCTGCCTGGCGTAGTCCGGTCCATAAGGCTTCAGCACCAGCGACTCTACTTCTGCCCTGACCACACGGTAATACGGGTTACCGTGGGCATGAGCGATTTGGTAGTGAATCGTCCCTTCTTTAATCGCCCGGATAATCTCCTCAGTCAGGCCAAATTCTTTCGCGGCGTTCTTATGGCTCAGGGTGGCACCTGGTGCTGTCCACTGGAGATCGGGCATCGGGTCATACCTTGGCAAAATGATTTCAACGGATGTTTGAGAGTCGGGCTTCCTTTTTGAATGAGCCCAAGAATAAAGACACGCCCTCACTTTTTCCAGAATAAGTCTGTGGGTAAGTTGTTGACAGGTTGTGTTTATACTGTCAGTAGTTCGTTATAACCCTTTGCAGTACCTACCTGTAGAATTATTATCCCCTGTTTCAGTTATCCGGAATTTGTGTGGAAAAGATTGTGGATAAACGGTTAGG
>NZ_JAHHPM010000395.1 GCF_024606345.1 Endozoicomonas sp. YOMI1 | reverse complement strand
AATACACCACCCTGGAAACAGGGAAATGACTGTATTATTGCGACCAAAAGACCTGGACAGGCCAAGTCTAGCAGGGCTTGTTGCGTTCGTTGCTTTTTATTTCAACTGTCAGTAACAGGGTTAAGCAAGTTGAAGGTCGCAAACTCATCAAGGATGATGAGGATGTCACGTTTTCCTGCCCATTGGAGAGTTCTTTTACGAAACTTCCTGTAGGAGGTGAATCTGATCCATTGGAAGTTGATCAAAATGCATCGCCAAAGTTAAAGTCATTTCATTCTGAGTCAACCAAGGCTTGTGGGCAAACATCTGAGGCTTTAGCAATTGTAAAGAAGGATGAGCCGTTACAGGTGAATGTGATTGTTACCGCTGAAAAAACTTTAGTGAAACCTTCGCTCACTCTGGATAAAACAGACCTGATCAGTATCCCTGAAAATATGAAGTATATGGCTCCCCGAGCTGGACTCGAACCAGCGACCCAATGATTAACAGTCATTTGCTCTACCAACTGAGCTATCGGGGATCAGAAGATTGCTGTAAATAATACCTCGCTTAATATCAGTGTCAAGTTACTGAGTACCAGTTTCTGATACTCAGTAGTGGTAGTTGATCAGGATAGCGCTGCCTGAAGCCTGTCCAGGGCTTTTTCCAAGGCTTCATCGCTGGTAGCAAATGAGAGTCTCATGCAACCATCAGAACCAAAGGCAGAGCCGGGAACCAGGGCAACGCCTTTTTCCAGGAAGAGTGCTGCGAGGTCTGTATCCTTTTCAAAGCCCAGCTTTTTCATTGCTTCAGTGAAATCAGCAAAAGCGTAGAAGGTGCCGTCACCCTCGATAGCGCTGACGCCCGGCAGCTGATTCAGTCGGCCGACCACGTAATCGTGGCGCTTTTTAAACACCTTGACCATCTCTTTCACACAATCCTGCGACCCATTCAGTGCCTCAACCGCTGCAGCCTGGGCGATAGAACAGGGATTGGACGTGCTCTGGGACTGGATCTTCTTCATGTTTTTGATCAGCCACTCTGGCCCGCCAGCATAACCGATCCGCCAGCCGGTCATGGAGTAAGCCTTGGATACACCGTTCAAAACAATCGTGCGGTCACAGAGTTCAGGGCAGACCATCAAGATGTTGCAGAAAGGCTCTTCAGTCCAGAGGATATGCTCATACATATCATCGGTGGCGATCATGATATCCGGGTACTTTTTCAGCACGTCGCCCAGCGCTTCAAGCTCTTTGTGGTTATAAGCGGTTCCGGTTGGGTTGGAGGGGCTGTTCAGTACCACCAGTTTGGTTTTCTCAGTGATGGCTGCCGCGAGTTGATCGGGGGTGATTTTGAAGCGGTTTTCCAGGCCAGCCTGCACGATCACCGGGACACCCTCGGCGATGACCACCATATCCGGGTAAGATACCCAGTAAGGTGCTGGAATGACTACCTCATCACCCTTGTTCAGCAACGCCAGGGCCAGGTTGAAGAAGCTCTGTTTGCCACCGCAGGAAACCAGAATCTGGCTTTGGTCGTATTCAAAGCCATTATCACGCTTGAATTTGTCAATAACGGCCTGTTTCAGCTCGGGGGTTCCATCCACCGCCGTGTATTTTGTTTTTCCTTCAGCGATGGCTTTGGCCGCAGCGGCCTTAATATGCTCCGGAGTGTCGAAATCGGGCTCTCCGGCGCCCAGGCCAATAATGTCATGTCCGGCAGCTCTCAGTTCGGCAGCCTTGGCAGTGACTGCCAGAGTTGGAGATGGCTTGACCATTTGCACGCGTTGGGATGGATGACCAGTCACAGTTTTCCTCGTTTATGGTTGTAACACTGAGAATTATAATGCTGTTTACCTTCCGCCATTGGCCGGAGAAATTCGCCAGGAGGCTGTGTAAGCTCACTGCTGGTATGGTTAGACTCCCTCTGGCGGAAACTAGTTACCAATACCTGTACTATAACGGTGATGAGTAGCGAGTATTCGTCATGCGAATAACAGAAGGCATCATACACAATACGATGTACCGTTGATATCCGTTTGTCGGTTACCGCTGGCAAATTTTTTCTGCTCCAGATGGAAGGGTAGCATGAGTCGATCGTTTAAAGTTTCTTCCCGCTTCGGTCCCGCCGGTGATCAACCGGTTGCTATTGAGCAGCTGGTCAAGGGTATTGATGCTGGCCTTGCCTGTCAGACATTGCTGGGGGTAACAGGCTCCGGCAAGACCTTTACGGTGGCCAATGTGATCGAGAAAATACAGCGGCCGACGATCATCATGGCCCATAACAAGACACTGGCCGCACAACTCTACGGTGAGTTCAAGGAGTTCTTTCCTGAGAATGCCGTGGAGTATTTTGTCTCCTACTATGACTATTACCAGCCAGAAGCCTACGTACCCACGTCAGATACCTATATCGAGAAAGATGCATCGGTTAATGAACACATTGAACAAATGCGTCTCTCTGCCACCAAGGCCCTGATGGAAAGACAGGATGCGATTATTGTGGCAACGGTCTCGGCCATCTATGGCCTGGGTGATCCGCAGTCTTATCTTAAAATGATGATGCATCTGGATCGTGGTGACAGGGTGGATCAGCGAACAATTCTGCGTCGTTTGGCGGAATTACAGTACACGCGCAACGATGCGGATTTTCGGCGGGCTACTTACCGTGTTCGTGGTGATGTTATTGATATTTTTCCCGCTGAATCGGAAAAAGAGGCTGTCCGTATAGAATTGTTTGACGATGAGCTGGAAGCCATCAGCGAGTTTGATCCGTTGACTGGCGAGGTTCTGAGAAAATTGCCCAGGGCGACGATCTATCCAAAAACTCACTATGTGACCCCCAGACAGACCATCCTGGACGCAGTGGAAGCCATTAAGGCAGAGCTGGTAGATCGGCTCAACGTTTTGCGTGACAACAACAAGCTGGTGGAAGCTCAGCGACTTGAGCAGCGCACGCAGTTTGATCTGGAAATGATGATTGAGCTGGGTTATTGCACCGGCATTGAAAACTATTCCCGCTACCTCTCGGGCAATAAACCCGGCGAGGCACCGCCAACACTGTTTGACTATATCCCGGACAATGCATTGCTGGTGATTGATGAATCCCATGTAACTGTGCCGCAAATCGGCGCCATGTATAAAGGGGATCGCTCCCGAAAAGAGACACTCGTGGAGTATGGTTTCCGCTTACCTTCTGCTCTGGATAATCGTCCCATGAAGTTTGAAGAGTGGGAAGGACGACGGCCGCAGACTATTTTTGTTTCTGCAACACCGGGGAAGTATGAGGAAGAGAATCAGGGACAGGTAGTTGATCAGGTGGTCAGGCCTACCGGTCTGGTGGACCCGGAAATTGAGGTTCGCCCGGCCACCACCCAGGTGGATGACCTGCTGATGGAGATTAATAAAACCGTTGCCAAAGAGGAGCGGGTACTGGTCACTGTGCTCACCAAGCGAATGGCAGAGGACTTAACCGAGTTTTTGCATGAACAGGGTGTCCGGGTACGCTACCTGCACTCTGATATTGATACGGTGGAACGGGTGGAGATTATCCGTGACTTGCGTATTGGTGCCTTTGATGTGTTGGTGGGTATCAACTTGCTGCGGGAAGGCCTTGATATGCCCGAGGTCTCTCTGGTCGCTATTTTGGACGCGGATAAGGAAGGCTTTCTGCGTTCTGACCGTTCATTGATTCAGACCGTTGGCCGTGCTGCCCGAAACATTAATGGCCGGGCGGTTCTCTATGGTGATCGGATTACCGGCTCCATGGAGCGGGCAATCAGCGAGACCGAGCGGCGTCGCAAAAAACAGATTGCCTACAACAAGAAACACAATATTACGCCAAAAGGTGTTTTCAAATCGGTGGCTGATATTCTTGAAGGGGCTGTTGTGCCCGGGCGGAAGAAAGGCAGTAAAGCCCAGAGGGCAGTGGCTGAACCGAGAGCTGAGTATCAGGTTCCCATGACTCCGGAAGTCATGGTCGCGATGATTGAGAAGTTGGAGGCAAAAATGATGGAGCACTCCCGAAACCTGGAGTTTGAACAGGCTGCAGCTGTCAGGGATGAAATTGCCTTGCTCAGAGAGCAGGTTTTAAAACACTGAGAGTAGGTATTTACCCAGTTAAAATTAAGCCGATTGAAGTATTGCATTTTTTAGCTGCATTGATAATATACGCACCACTTCAGTCGGTTAGCTCAGTTGGTAGAGCACCACCTTGACATGGTGGGGGTCGCTGGTTCAAGTCCAGTACCGACTACCAGTTTTTCTTTAATACCGCACTTCTACTCGCACGCACACTACTGAACACCTGTTCTCTGCTAACGGGTCGTCTCTTGTTCTGGTGCCTCTTCCATTTCCATTAGCTGATACCACTTCGCATCCAGTGCTTTCAGCAGTTTCCCACTGTCGTCTTTTGTATCAACCAGCCAGCCAGATGGGCAGTCAATAGAACGGTAGCAGCGGATGACGGTTCTGCGGCGGTTTTTCTGGACCGGATAAAAATGAGTGGTCACCTGGTCTCCGGGCTGAAAAGGCATTTTCATGGCAGACTTCTGATATTTACCTGGTTTAGTAATCGACTTCACACTTTGCTGTATTGCCTGCAAGGCTGACTGCTGAGACTATAAATAATGAAACGGCTTTCTCAAAGCAGTTTCATTGGAGTGAAACGAGCTATTACATTTTGGGAACTATTCATGTTTAGACTATCCAGCCTGTTTGCGCTGAACAGTTTGCATCGGCTTATCAGGAATGGACTTTACCAGGCTAACGGGACTGAACTTCCTTCGACCGCAGGTCAGCCTGACTTCGCTAGGAGATGGCACTGCAGACATTGGGGGAGACTCTGTGTTAAAGGGATCGGCTGCATCTGATCAAGATGGTCCATCAGTGAAGATGGGTTCTATGTCAATAATGGCTCTTTTGAGGGTGCCATGTGATTGATCGATGGATAGTAAATGAAGATTTAATGCTGCCCCGGGTTTAAGGCAGCATTTCATGCTTTTTATACGACAGTAAAAGCATATTTTCCTGAAAAGGATTTAAATTTTTCAGTCTG
Organism: Endozoicomonas sp. YOMI1; assembly: GCF_024606345.1. Classification (GTDB taxonomy): domain Bacteria; phylum Pseudomonadota; class Gammaproteobacteria; order Pseudomonadales; family Endozoicomonadaceae; genus Endozoicomonas. The sequence goes on along the minus strand of NZ_JAHHPM010000395.1, from coordinate 7,908 downwards.
ATAAGCATCAGTTTAAACACGTGCCCACCAACTTTCAATTCGACCTTTTCCTGCTTTGATAGCAGCTTCACTAGCAGCCCCGGCTCTCTTGGCTGCCTGTAAGTATTGCCCATCTGCTAGCTCTTCCTTCATCTTTGAGGTATTTGTCTTCATGGCTTCTTCGTTTGTCAGGATAGCCAACTCTGATTTTGATTCATCTCTGGATTTTTTAAGAGCTGCCCGTGCTTCCTGACCACGATAAAAGTGAAGTTTTAAACTCACATTGCAAGTAAATATATTAAAGCGATGTTTAAACTTTTCTAGCCAGACAATTTTACGGCTGGAAAGGTCTTTTCCACCAATTTCGCTCTTGTCTGGATTAGGTACTCTTTCAGCATGTACTGGTTTAGCCTTTCGGCTAAATGCTTTAGCTCTTTTAGCTTTAGCAAGTTCACCAGCGGCTTGAGCAAATCCTGCAGCGCCTTTATTTAATTTTTCAGTTTTATTATTTATTTTTTTGAGATTAGCCCCACGATTTTCTAATTGAGGCCGCATCGGTGGTGTATGCCCTGTTCCCTTAGTATGACCAAACATAGTCCGTACTCCTTTCTAGACCAATTTTTCGTCAATATATGGAATAATGAATAAAGGTAAAATTATACTTTAGTCTCATTTTTCTATAAAAATAAGCTAATCTATTGATCTTTATAGAATTATATTAAATCAGGTGGTTGCTTTTGGCTTTAAAAGTGACCGATGGCTGCCAGATGCCTTGTCTGTAAATTGCTGAGCCATTCTTATGCAAGCCTGCTGGCCACGATTTGTTCTGTTTTCCCTGAAGGCAAACGGGTTATATGTGCTATCATTGCCCGCTTGGAATAAAGGAGTGGTTATGACCGTTGCCATTATAATGGGGTCCAGGTCCGACTGGCCCACGATGAAGCATGCAGCTGAAATGTTGGAAAAGTTTGGTATCGACTACGAAACAAAGGTTGTTTCTGCCCATCGCACTCCACAATTACTGGCGGATTATGCCTCTCAGGCTGCTGCCCGGGGAATCAAAGTGATTATTGCCGGTGCCGGGGGGGCTGCGCACCTGCCGGGAATGGCTGCTGCCTTTACCAGCCTGCCGGTGTTGGGGGTACCTGTTAAATCCAAAGCATTGAACGGTATCGACTCTTTATTGTCTATATGTCAAATGCCCAAAGGTGTTGCCGTGGGCACCCTGGCCATTGGCGATGCCGGAGCGGCCAATGCTGGCCTGTTGGCAGCACAGATCCTTGGTTGTCAGCAGCCAGAGTTGCAGGCCAGAATTGATGATTTCAGAAAGCTGCAAACCGAAACCGTATTAGCGAACTCTGATCCTGCCGAGTGATAATAAGCAGTATGAATATTCTAGTGTTAGGTGCGGGCCAGCTTGCACGCATGATGAGTCTTGCGGGCGCACCGCTGAATATCAATATCATCTCCTATGATGTTGGCTCCGGCAAGCTGATGCATCCCCTGACGTTCCACGTCAGCGATCAAAGCCTTACGGAGGCCATTGCTGAATGTGATGCCATCACCGCTGAGTTTGAGCATATTCCTGACGATGTGCTGACTCTGTGTGCTGCGTCCGGAAAGTTTTATCCTGGTAAACAGGCCATTAAAGTCGGCGGTGACCGCAGCATGGAGAAAGCGCTGCTGGATAAAACCGGCGTACCCTGTGCGCCTTACCAGCTGATCACCGGTCGTTCTCACTTTGATGCAGCCATCGAGAAACTGGGGCTGCCATTGGTCATTAAAACCTGTCAGGCCGGCTATGACGGTAAAGGGCAGTGGCGGATCATGTCAGACAGTGATGTTGAGCAGATTTGGTCGGAAATGTCAGACTTTCTGGCTGCTGGCAGTGAAAATTCACCACACTCGATTATTGCTGAAAAAATGATTCCCTTTCAGCGCGAGGTGTCGGTTATCGGTGCCCGGGACAAACATGGCAATATGGCTATCTATCCGGTCACTGAAAATGAGCATACCAATGGAGTTCTGACGTTATCTATTGCTAAATCCATCTCTACCGGGATTCATCGACAGGCGGTGGATGCCTTCAGTAAGCTGGCTGCTGAAATGGATTATGTCGGGGTATTGGCCATCGAGTTTTTTGATGTGGATGGTCAGCTGATGGTGAATGAGATTGCCCCCCGGGTTCATAACTCTGGCCATTGGACACTGTTGGGAACCCTGTGCAGTCAGTTCGAAAACCATCTCAGGGCCATTGCCGGACTACCCCTTGGCAGTACCGAAGCCATTGGGCCCAGCGCCATGATTAACGTTTTGGGTCAGCCCGATATTCCCGCTGAAGTGTTGTCAGTTGCCAATGTCACCAGCCACTGGTACGGCAAAATCCAGCGCCCCGGTCGTAAAATGGGGCATATCAATCTGGTTGCTGAATCGGAGGAGGCGCTGGGTGAAAAGCTGGTAGCTCTCTCTGAGTTTTTGCCTGAAGATGACTACCCTGGGGTTGCCCAGCGTGGCAGGGACTTGTCTCAAGACTGATGGCAATTATTCCTTTTGAATCGGGCCGATGTAACTGAGCTGTTATATCGGCTTTGTTGTTGTCTCTTGGTTGAAGTGATGTCCAGACTCAGGAGAGCTTTGGCACCTTGAGGCCTCTTTCTGATCATTCTTAATTCAAGCAATGCACTTTAGCGCTTTCATCTGCCCATCTCGGTTGCTTCAGAAGTCAATAGACCTGGAGTCATTGACTGGTTATTATCGAAATAGCTCTTTAGTCTGCCTGCCACATAGTCTTCTTTCACAGACGCCATTGATGCTAATGCTTCACAAAGCACTGCCTGAACGAGTGATGAACTATTAGCTGGATAAACTAAATTAGTATGTGAGCCCTGTTCACTGCTACGTTCAAATATAAGTTCTGACCATTTCTTCGCTGCTACGGTAGTTTGCTCCGAAAGTTTTAGTTTTTTTTCTTTTAGCTTTTCACCAAGCAGTTGCAAGAACTTTTTATTATCTAAAGGACTTACTTCAATGATCGACATATTTTCTTTTGGTACTGCATATCTGATTGCAATAGCAAGGTATGATGCCAGTTCAAAACTACGTATATTTCTATTATCAATGACCAGCGTTAATGGCTCGGAAGCGGGCATCACAGTTTGAGAATATTCAAAAAGTGTGTGTTCCATCTCATCTCTGGCTTTTTTGTGTAGATCATATGTTACCTCTTTTCTCTCCCTGTGTGCATTTTTCAGGTAATAATCGAATGTTAATTGATTTTTATTTTCATCAGTCAGTTGAATACCGTCATCCTGTGCCTGGGCTCTGGCTGCTAACAGGTTGGCGCTGATTATTTTCACATGACGCTGCCTAAGTTTTTGTTCTGGTTTGATGGTTGTATCGCAATAATAGGTTTTGCCCTGGCCTGGCATTCCTCTTAAGAAAATAACTTCTACATTCTGGCAGGGTGATGCTTGATGACCTTTAAAAATGGCATCTCTGATATGGACCGGGTAGGCAGAGAGATAACGACAACTGCGATTATATTGACTACTGTTGACCGTTGTGAAATCAGTAATGTCTGGTTGAAAAAAATAAGCAGGCAAATTTTCCATTTTAAGTATTTATCAATATGAGTGAAGCTCAATCATAGACTATTTATCGATAAATGTTATTTATTAATAATAATTGAATATTTTGATCAATTAATCAGTAATTAAGCGAAATCCTGTTAACAAGGGATGCAGTGAAAATATAACAGATTTTCTTTATATAAATGCTCCACTCTATTGTAAAAAAATAATGTGTTATCGTAACTGACTAATCAGTTAGTGATTTATGTGAAAGCCAATTGTTAACTCATCAAGGATTAGATCAAGTCCTGCCCGGCAGGTTTTAATATAAATGAAATGGATTCATGGCGTGTTGCCTTTTCTTAAAGAATCTGAGTGTAAAATGATACTGGGTATATCCAGATTAAAACGATTCTTCGGAAGATTTTAGGCCTCGTTTTTGTATCCCTTTTTATCGGATCTCTCGTGGGAGGAGGCCTGTTTGGCCTCAGCGATTCCCGCAAAGAATTCGTCTAACTTATTGATAAATATAGATTAAGACCAAAAAAGACTGCGGTAGTTGGTTTGTATATCTACTTAAATATCAATGGCTTAGCCTATTTGCGGGAATCGCTGCTGCCAAGAATCCAATATCAGTACTACCATGGACACCAGTTAGTGAACCAGTAACTGTGAGGAACCGGATGCCTTAATTGGACCCGTCCGGCTCTGCGAGGGCTGAGGACAGTAACGTCCTCTTCTACTCGGAATCGTCAACAAATACCAGTATGATGCGTTTTTCTGCCAGATCGTCATTATTTTCGCCGAGGCATACGATAATATCCTCAGCCTGGTGAATCAGGTAATATTGATTCGAAAATATAACCCCGCCATTTTTGCCATAAGGATAGTTTTCTACAGTGCCTTTAACAGGAAATGTTCCTAAAAAATCACTATAACTTTTTTTGCCAATATTAATCCCGCCTCCCGAATACTTTACACCCGTTCCGGCTGCGTTGGTATTGTCATTCAATTGGACGACCATGCTTTTTTTGCCGTAGTCCTGATGCCAGGGCATACCTTTCATTCCCCTTGAGGGAATTAAGGGTAACGCATCAGGGAAATATTCCTAACTTTTACCGAACGACCCCGCCACTGCAATTCATCGGCCATTTTTTCCAATGCGTCTGAGCATAGAGTCCTGAGTGCATCCGATGAAGTAGTCAAGAAGGTCTTTTGGAATCCCTCCTTATTCATCAAATGACCGTTTTTATCAAACTGAATTGTTGGCTTACCAGGGCATAACTTGGCGAGGAACATAGGATTTTCAGAATTATTATGCAACTCCAGACGGTCAAATATTTTGCTTGTTTTTATATCTATGCTAACCGAACTGACTTCCCTGCCTTCCAGAAAACCCTTGACAAAATCCGAGCGGAAATAAATGTTGTCGTCATCTATTTCCTGATTGACCTGATTTAAAAGACGTTCAGAAAACACAGGGGAAATGGTTCTGAATGTATCGCCAAATTTTATGTCTGTGGCCTGTGTATGTTTTATTTTATCAGAAAATCCAACAGAATTTTCAGGGGCGGCGGCTAGAAAATCCAGCATCGTTGAGTATAAAGAAAAGACAGCAGACAACATCAAGATCACTCCTTTGGTCTGTTAAGTATTAAATAACAGGACAAATCAAAGCCCGAACAACGGTATTAGAGTTCCCAAAGCAAAATAAGTTCAACAAAAAGTGAATAAACTGGTAATCTCAACCACCCCCAATGATGAAACATCCGAAAAGAGCCTTTATTTTTATCAGTGAGTTTAATACCTTTATCCTTGGCCTGGCCTTTGGTTGCTAACAAGTTGGCACTGATTACTTGTACATGACGCTGCCAAATTTCACGTTCTGATTTTATGGTTGTATTGCTGTAATAGGTTTTCCCCTGGCTGGGCATCCCGCGTAAGAAAATAACTTCTACATTCCAGCAGGGTGTAACATTATGATGATTCTTTAATGTTTACCCTGAGAGCATTGATTACCCCCAAGGTTGTTTAATATAGGCGATACCCGCCAACCTTGGTTTATTACTGTTTTCATGATTAATCATGGCAAAATAAAAAGGGCGATCGATGATCAGTTGTTGAGGGATCCCACCTCCAAGAAGTTGGAATGAAGCCGCAACATAGGCACCTGCCTCATTGATGCTAAGATTTGCCTTATGTTTTCCTGAACCAAGCAATTCAGGGTAATCTTCCTCATAGACATAATCGAATTGATATTTGGGTAAATACAGCCCGACATATCCTTCAGTAAATTGATTGTTAAATAATGAGTTCAAGCCTTTTGTAAGGATATTGCTGACTTCGTCACTGTGTTCTTGTTGCGCCCATTTGGGAGGCATTATGAAAACAGCTTTCAAACCAGATTCCTTTACAGGCATAGCAATGAACTCAAAGTTTGAAATATTTTTATAAGCAATTAAGTTTGTCCCCCTGCCGCTTTCCATCCAGACGATCTCCGGCTGCTTCTCACCGTTCCAGGTGAGGTCTGTTCGATATCCCTGGGGTATCACCATGAAAGGTTCTTGCCATGACACATTTTGAAACAACCAACTTACCAACTGGTAAGCTGTAGCTGGATTTTTCAGCGTTTCAGGGTCCAGCAGGTTGGTAATCACTCCATTAGTATCTTTGGCAATCTGTTCATTGAGCCGTTGGGTGGCGTTATCGTACCCTTGTTGTTCCAGCTCACGACTGCTGGTAAAGGGGATGCCCAGCTGCTCCAGCGCCATATCAATGGGTATGGTTTTGGAAAAAACATGGATTTTCTCCGGTGAACTCTGAACCGGTGGGCTATCAGGCTCCTCACTTATGTTGCTTTCTTTGGGTATTTGTAGTCCCAGTAACTTGGTGGTTGTATTTTCTGCTGTAGAAATCAGCAAAGGTGAAACCACAATATTTCTATCACCAATTTTTTTTTTCACTATCCCCATAAAAAGTTTAACATCCGACTCCAGATTACTCATTACATGAGGGGATTGGGAAACCTTACCGTACGGCGAGCCCGTTAATTGTTGGGCGCTTTCTGATTCAGGGGGTGTTGAGTATTGTACTGAGGGTGAAAAAGCGGAAGGAAAATGCATCTCATAGACTCCTGAGCCAAATGAGTTTTCATTATTGCATCAAGAGCGTAGTTGATTATTTGCATTTATCCACACTGTAATGATGCTGGATAATTCCAGTATTCATGCAAGCCGACTTTTGCTTCTGTCTTTGCCACCATAGTAATGGTGAGGCAATTGCCAGCATGCCAGCGGCATAGGCCATTTTCCAACCGAACCCCCAGGCAAGCATAAAACAGAACAGGCAGCCAGGCAGGGTCATCCAGTGGTATTTAGCGGGCAACAGCCGGAAAGCTGCCAGCATGGAGGCCAGATAAATAATAACGAAAACCCCATTGACCCAGGAAACCAGATCTTCCAGATCCTGATCCGTACAGTGGGTAAAGATCAGAATCGCCGCCATGATCAGTAGTACGGTTATCAGGGCGCGCTCGGAAACACCATAACGATTCTGTTTACTGAACCAGGCTGGCAACACTCCTTTCTGGCTGAAACTCAGTGTCAGACGAATCAGGCTTGCGGTGTAGACATTGACAGTTGCAATACCACCTGCCAGCCCAAGAGTCCCTATGATTGGTGAACCCAGTCCGCCCATTAGCTGATCAAATACACCTGCCATTGCCAGAGGAGTAGTCACCGGTATAGACAGTATCAGCCATGTACAGGTCAGATAAATACAGCCAACGATAACAACGCCGATCATGATGGCAGTTTTCAGGTCTTTTTCGGGGCTTCGGAAGTCTCCTGCCAGATGGGACATAGCTTCCATGCCAAGGAAACTCCAGAAAGCAAGCCCTGCAGCGCCTTTTCAACAAAATAGGCTGGTCCGGCCGCATGGGGAAATCGGCTGGCCAAGCTGGCAAACACCAGTGCCACCGGAATGATGGTCAGGGTAAGCAGAGCCCACGCCCAAAGAGCTCCATAGCCTGCCAGTTCTATGGTTAGCTGCGGAAGAATAAACACACTGGTACCCAGCAGGGTCGTGGTGAGCAGTTCTGCTCCCTGCCAGCGTCCAATTCCGGATGTTTGTGCCTGCACTCTGTTTACCACCTCTGGGACATCGTTGTCATTTATTGGTATGCCAATGGATTACGGATTTTACTATAGAGCAGATTGACTCAACATTCTGCCGAATCAGGAAGCTTGAACAGAATAGCATTGTATCTGAGGGGGAGGATAAACCTGGTGGTTGGTAACTATAAGAAATTGTCCCGAAATAATTTCGACATTTTGAACTCGGTCTCCGTTCATCCTGAGCT
>NZ_JAHHPM010000394.1 GCF_024606345.1 Endozoicomonas sp. YOMI1 | reverse complement strand
AATTCCAACGAAGATCCAGCTGTTCAAAATGGCTGCGCAGCTCATATTTAGAAGGCGGAATTGGTATTAGGAGTTCACTTCCCAGTATCTGCGCTCTATTGGAAATTTCTGGCTTGGTTCGAGTAAGTCAAAGATATCTGGAACAGGTAGAACAATTGACTGATTGTTTGTTTTTTACCGGCTTTCATGACTGGCAGGACTGATTATAAAACAACTTGTACAGGGCTAGTGAAAAGCCTGTTTGCTGTGTTGTATCCGTTTGTGAAACAATGCGGGATAAGTAATAGTTTAAGTGGCCACCGAAAAGTGATTGCGTCTAAATCCTGTTGTTCTTTGAATAGTCAGCTTCATGCCCTGCTTTAGTGTGGGGTTATGGTTATGTTCTTGGAAGTGCGGGGGTATTCGTACCATAGTGTGGTGGCTCTAAGGTAGCCATATACGTGATTGACATCGATGGATTCAGGCCAAATGTAGGCATTATCCTGGCGAATCATCACGGTCAGTTATTGTGGGCCCGGCGGATCAGGCAGGATGCTTGGCAATTTCCCCAAGGTGGCATCAATGATGGGGAAACACCGGAAGATGCGATGTACAGAGAGCTGTTTGAGGAGATAGGTCTTCATCCTGAAGATGTAGAAATCCTTGGCTGTACCCGTGGGTGGTTACGTTATCGTCTGCCGAGACGACTCGTCCGCCGGGATCAGCAGCCGCTGTGCATTGGGCAGAAGCAGAAATGGTTTTTGCTAAAGCTATTGAGCAATGATGACCGTATTCGGGTTGACCACACCGGGTCCCCGGAATTTGATGGCTGGCGCTGGGTGAGTTACTGGTACCCTCTTGGTCAGGTAGTTTCGTTTAAGCGGGAAGTCTACAGACGGGCGCTGAAAGAGTTGGTACCCAGAATTGGGAAGTTACAGTCCAGAGGGGGGTGACATGTTGTGGAGCCCGATGGATATATATTCAAACCTGTGGGCTGCAATAACAAGAAGGTTGTTACCAGACAATATAATTTGCCATGGATTGCTATTGTACTGTTAAAGTAGTTGCAGCAAGTATTATCAGACCGGGTATGTGATAGACATGCTAAACACCCTGCGCAATATCGTACAGGAAGTCAGTTCTGCCTCTGATCTACAGGTGGCACTGCAGATTATTGTGCAGCGGGTTCGTGGTGCCATGAACACCGAGGTGTGCTCGGTCTATCTATACGATTCTGAGAGCGCCTCTTATACGCTGATGGCTTCAGAAGGTTTGAATCCTTCTGCTGTCGGACAGGTGACTCTCTTTCATTCTGAAGGTCTTGTCGGGCAGGTGGGGCTGCGTGAAGAACCCATAAACCTCGAAGAGGCGGCTTCTCACCCGAAATTTCACTATATCCGTGAAACCGGAGAAGAGCGATTTACCTCTTTTCTGGGTGTCCCCATCATCCATCACCGTAATACGCTGGGTGTGCTGGTCGTTCAGCAGGTTGAGCAGCGGCGTTTTGATGAACATGAAGAAGCTTTTCTGGTCACCATGTCTGCCCAGTTGGCAGGGGTTATTGCCCATGCCCAGGCGACCGGTTCAATTAATAATGTCTCCACGCCCACCCGCAAAAAAAGAATTGCACGCTTTCAGGGGAGTGCAGGTGCCACTGGGGTAGCGATCGGTGATGCGGTTGTTATTACGCCTCCGGCTGATCTTGGGGCAGTACCAGAACGTACCTGCAAGGATATAGATCTGGAACTTGCATTGCTTGACGATGCGCTGGCTGCGGTGCGGGAAGAAATGAAAGAAACCGCTGAGCGGCTTTCTGACCGTTTACCTGCCGAGGAACAGGCACTCTTTGATGTTTATCTGAGAATGTTGGATGACCGGGCCCTTGGGCAGGAGATAAGAGAGCGGATTCAAGGCGGATCCTGGGCACAGGGTGCCTTGAGACAGGTGATCGAAGAGCATATCCGCAATTTTGAAATGATGGACGATCATTATCTCCGTGAACGGGCTGCCGACGTGAGGGATCTGGGGCGTAGAGTGCTTTCTCATCTCCAGCAGGGAGAACATGCGAGGGTTGAATACCCGGCGAATACCATTCTGATCAGTGAGGAGCTTTCTCCGGTTATGCTGGGCGAGGTTCCGCAGGAGTCATTGGCGGGCCTGGTTTCCAAGCAAGGTTCCAGTAACTCTCATGTGGCTATTCTTGCCCGTGCTTTAGGTGTGCCAACTGTCATGGGGGTGGTTGATCTGCCTTTCCATAAGCTGTCCGGTAAAAAACTGATTGTGGATGGTAATCTTGGGCTGATTTACTCCTCTCCTGCCCAGGAGCTGCTGGATTATTACACCGAAGTACTCGAAGAGGAGAATCAGTTCAGTAAGGGGTTGGAAGCCATCAGAGATCTGCCTTGCGAGACCCCGGATAATTACCGTATTCCGCTCTGGGTCAACACAGGCCTGATGACCGATACCATCCGCTCACTGGATAGAGGGGCTGAAGGTGTTGGCCTGTATCGGACTGAAGTCCCTTTTATGGTTCGGGATCGCTTTCCCAGTGAATCCGAACAGGAAAAGATCTACCGGCGTCAGCTTGAAGCGTTTGCTCCACGACCCGTTACCATGAGAACCCTGGATATTGGCGGAGATAAGTCGTTGAGTTATTTCCCCATCAAGGAAGATAACCCTTTTCTTGGCTGGCGGGGGATTCGGGTAACACTGGATCATCCGGAAATCTTTCTGGTGCAAGTCCGGGCCATGTTGAAAGCCAGCGTGGGCCTGGATAATCTCCGGATTATGTTGCCGATGGTATCCAGTATTTTTGAAGTCGAGGAAGCGCAACACCTGATTCACCGGGCCCATGCGGAAGTGCTTGCTGAAGGCCTGCCGGTATCAATGCCACCAGTTGGTGTGATGGTGGAAGTGCCCGCTGCCGTTTATATGGTCAAGGACCTTGCACAACGTGTCGACTTTCTTTCCATCGGGTCGAATGACCTTGTTCAATACCTGCTGGCTGTAGACCGCAACAATCCACGGGTATCTGACCTTTATCACTCCTTTCACCCCGCAGTTCTGCATGCCTTACAGAAGGTTGCGGATGATGCCCATCAGGAAGGAAAGACCGTCAGCATCTGCGGTGAAATGGCGGGTGATCCTGCTGCAGCTGTACTGTTAATGGCCATGGGCTTCGATATGCTGTCTATGAGTGCCGTGAATCTGTTAAAAGTAAAATGGGTGTTAAGGCGCATCGGTATGGATCGTGCGAAAGCGATATTGTCGGATTTAATGAAACACGACAATGCGCAGGTTATTCGCAGTTCCCTTGAACTTGCCCTTTGCAAAGAAGGCATGGGCAAGGTTCTCGGGATCAAGAGCAGGCGCTTCTAGGAGGCTGTCCGAGAATAGCGCCCGTAGCGAGGACGGCAGAAAATTGAGGATAAAAATTCGGCGCAAAACCATGCCTGACTGATTTCTTTGTTGACAAAGCACTGAGCCGGAACCGAACAACCCCCGTCTTGGCAATGGCAAAGTTACACTCCTGCTTCAGCTCAAACTCCAGGCGCTGCTTCTCATCCATCACACCAAGCACCATATCTTTTGCCTCTGTGGTCGTCAGCGGTGTCTTGTTGACAGGTATCAAACGTCCGTCAAGCTTTATACTGGGAGGAAAGCCTGCAGTGATAAAAAGATCCGATGCTTTTTTAACGGCGACCAGTTTTAATAATTTTTCAATATCCATTTATCATCACATTGACGTTAAAATACAGCCCGGGAACTCGTCAGGAATATCAACTGTCCCCGGGACACTAAAATGCATCGCGATCCTTGGCCTTTTCACGAGCCACATCACGAGTGATCAGTCCCTTTTTCATCAGGTTCATCAGGCACTGATCCAGTGTTTGCATACCAAGCCCACCGCCGGTCTGAATGGCCGAATACATCTGGGCAACCTTGTCTTCCCGAATCAGGTTTCGAATACCGGCAGTACCGAGCATAATCTCATGGGCGGCTACACGGCCTCCACCGTTTTTCTTCAAAAGTGTTTGCGAGATCACAGCCTGGAGTGATTCAGAGAGCATTGAACGCACCATGGACTTCTCTTCCGCCGGGAATACATCGACGATACGGTCAATGGTCTTTGCCGCCGAGGTGGTGTGCAACGTACCGAACACCAGATGACCGGTTTCCGCAGCGGTCATGGCCAGGCGGATCGTTTCCAGGTCACGCATCTCACCGACCAGAATAATATCCGGATCTTCACGCAACGCGGAGCGCAGGGCACTACTGAAGCTGTGAGTATCCCGATGCACTTCCCGCTGGTTAACCAGACACTTTTTCGGGGTGTGGATAAATTCAATGGGGTCTTCAATGGTCAGGATATGCTGATATTTGGTGTCATTAATGTAATCCATCATGGCCGCCAGTGTGGTGCTCTTGCCAGAGCCGGTAGGGCCAGTCACCAACACTAGCCCCCTGGGTTTATCAGCAATGGTTTTAAATACCTGTCCCATGCTCAGGTCATTCATGGTCAGTACTTTACTGGGGATTGCCCGGAACACCGCCCCCGCACCTCTATTATGGTTGAAAGCATTAACCCGGAAACGGGCAACGCCCGGTACTTCAAACGAGAAGTCAGCTTCCAGGTGCTCTTCCAGATCTTTACGCTGTTTGTCGTTCATGATGTCATAGATCAAACCATGAACTTCCCTCTGATCCATGGGCGGCAGATTGATACGGCGTACATCACCATCGATTCGAATAATTGGCGGAAGTCCTGCCGACAGATGCAGATCCGAAGCCCCCTGTTTATAGCTGAACGCCAATAGCTCAGTAATATCCATTTATTATCCCCCTTACACCAGGAAGCAGGTAAACTAGCCAATTTATTTACCCGGTAATGTACAACCTGATGACCTTATTACAAAACCGCTTTCAACGGGTTTATGACCGAATTCATCAAGCTGAGCAAGCCTGCAATCGCAACGGGCAAGTGCAACTGCTGGCAGTCAGCAAAACCAAACCTACCTCTATGGTGCGTGAAGCATGGCATCTGGGTCAAAAGCATTTTGGCGAAAGCTACCTTCAGGAAGCCCTGGGCAAAATTCATGAACTCAGTGACCTTGCGGATATCCACTGGCATTTCATCGGCCCAATTCAGTCAAACAAAACCCGGGATATCAGCAGCCACTTTGACTGGGTTCATAGTGTTGACCGCCTGAAAATTGCGCAAAGGCTGAATGATCAACGTCCCCGGGAACTCTCCCCATTAAATGTCTGTTTGCAAGTTAATATCAGCGGCGAAGAGACAAAATCCGGGATCAGCCTGAATGAGCTGCCAGCGCTGGTGCCATCCATTGCCCGTTTACCCCACCTGAAACTGCGTGGCCTGATGGCTATTCCCGCCCCGGAAACCGACCCTGACCGACAACGCGAGCCTTTCCGGGCGCTGACCAATGCGTTACATACCCTGAATACCGAGTTCTCGCTAACGATGGATACCTTGTCCATGGGCATGACGGATGATCTTGAGGCAGCGATTCAGGAGGGTTCAACCATGGTTCGTATCGGTACTGCGCTGTTTGGCTCCAGAACCTCTGCTCATCAAGAGCCTCAAAGAGAGCCTCAAAGGGACAACCACCAATGACTGAATCAACCATTGCTTTTATCGGTGCTGGCAATATGGCCAGCAGTATTATCGGCGGCCTGATCAATAATGGCTGGCCAACCTATCAGTTGATTGCTTCCGCCAGAACGGCAGAAACGTTGTCCGATATCCGCGAAAAATTTAATATTGCAACCACCGTGGATAACCATCAGGCCGTCAGCAAGGCTGACATCATCATGCTTTGTGTGAAGCCACAGGTGATGAAAACGGTTCTGACCGATTTAAGTCCGTCCATAAAACCCAATGCCCTGATCATCTCCGTCGCTGCCGGCATTACCATGGAAAGCCTGCAAAACTGGGGAGGTGAGCACCTTTCGATCGTGCGCAGCATGCCGAACACACCTTCTGCGCTGCAATGTGGTGCCAGCGGTTTGTTTGCCAACAAAAACGTCAGTACTGCTCAGAAAGCGCTGACCGATGATATTTTTAATGCCATTGGTATTGCCAGGTGGGTCGACCATGAGTCGTTAATTGATGCTGTCATTGCCGTTTCCGGCAGTGGCCCGGCCTACTATTTCCTGCTGATGGAAATTATGGAACAGGTTGGTATTCGCCTTGGCCTTGATGCAGAAACCTCAAGACAGCTGACACTGCAAACGGCCCTGGGGGCTGCCAGAATGGCAACGGAAAGTGATGTTGATGTGGCCGAGCTTCGTCACCGCATTACCTCTCCCAACGGAACCACGGAACAGGCCATAAAGACGTTTCAGGAACAGGGGTTACCTGAACTGGTGGCACAAGCAATGAATGCTGCCGTCAACCGGTCGATAGAACTTGCAGAGACTCTGAAAGACTGAATTCTGTTGACGGGCGATGGCAAGCCTTTATTGTAATATGCATAAAGATTATTAAATTATTAATTGATCAAAGGGTAACCAATACACTCTATGTCTGCACTTTCTTCGAGTCTCAGCTTCCTGATCCAGACCCTGGGTGGTTTGTATATCATGGCTGTGTTGATTCGCTTTCTGCTTCAGCTGGTTCAAGCCGACTTCTATAACCCTATTTCTCAAGCCATAGTGAAAGCAACATCGCCACTGCTCAACCCCATCCGCAAGGTAATTCCCGGTTATGGCGGTGTGGACATGGCCTCTCTGGTTCTGGCACTGATACTTCAGATCATACTGCTCTATGTACTGCTATTGATGGGTGGTTACTCCCTGGCGGCCATTCCCTTCCCCAGTGTCTTGATCAGTAGCCTGGTTAAACTGTGCATAGAGTTTCTGAATATTTATATGTTCAGTCTGATCATTATCGCCATTGCCAGCTGGGTAGCCCCGAACAGCTATAACCCGGGACTCATACTTTTGTTCCAGATTACCGAGCCACTCACCAGCCGTATACGCAAAGTGATCCCTCCCCTTGGCGGGCTGGATTTTTCCCTGATGGTTCTGGTGATCATTATTATTACCCTGAAGAACTTTCTGAGCGCCCTGGCCTGACCCTGCCAACCTGGCGCTGATCTCTGGATTAGCGCCAGTGTCTCACCCTCCATTTCAGATTCTTTAAAGTGTCTCCTTTCCGTCGATATTAAGGCTACTACTCCCCAAGCAACTGTGAGGCAGCTGAAAGGACCATGGGACAGGCCATTAAGTACATGCTTCGAAAGTCCATATGGCCCCAGGCAAGGTTTATTGGCAAAGCGACCGGACAATGGCTTGTATCAGCTGCCTGTATTTTAAGCCTCAGCAGTCCTTTCTCGACGGCAAGTGATGAAAAACTGCTACTGAGTGAAGCGGAATCGCCACCATTTATCCACACCTTTCAGCAGTCCGACTTTAAGAATGGATCTGAGCTGATCATCAGTGGCAATAATGGATCAGACAAACAGCAAATCCTGATTGTGCGGATTGATAATAAAAGCTCTGCAGATTACCGATCCAGGGTCAACCAGGAGTTCACGCTCTCACCCGGTCCGTTTGAAGTGGTATTACCCCTCTCAGGACTGAAAACATCCGGCGGACAACCCTTTAACCAGCCATACACCAAACTGTTTGTGTTCAGTGCCGATATGTGGGCTGGCATCGACCTGGAAAAAATCCATATCAGCTCCGCCGCCAGGCTGCCCGAAAACACGCTGGCACTGGATTTTGGTTCAGGCAACAGTGCGGCTTTCCCCGGCTTTGAATCCATTGGCAAAAACAGCTCATACCTGAAAGGCAAAATCACCGAACGGGTTCGTACTTCCGGTGATGCGCTGATTCGGGATGGTATTGCCGGGGTTGCCAGCCTGCAGATCCCCTGGTCTGATGGATTATGGAAACTCAGCCTGTGGACACAGGATCAGGGGGAATGGGAATACCTGCCTCACTTTCTTAACCGGCAAATCATCGCCAATGGCACCACCATCGTTGATGAGAAGTTTACCCGAGAGCAGTGGATCAATGATGTTTATCTGGCTGGCAGGAAAAAAGAAGGCGGCATTGATGGGGACTTTTGGGCATTGGTTGGTAAACGCCGCAGTCACTTTATCAACAAAAACATTGGTGTCACCAATGGGATGGTGACTATCGATCTGACCGGAGACTATGACGCCAGATACCTCGCGGCTCTGGTCCTGGAACCTATTAAAGGTACCTTTGCCCAGGCCACTCAGGAAAAACGACAGGAACGCCTCCTTAATCAATGGCCTGTAGCGACTGAGCCATACACCCCGCCAGACACTCTCTCACTGGCAGATATCAGCCAGCAGGTAAAAGATGATGACGCTTTTTATCTGGCAGCCAGAAACAGCATGCTCAACCTGGCCTTTGAAATAGCAAGCCCGATGGATGATGTTGCACCCGCGGTTGTGGTTTCCCCGCCCAAATCGTCGAAAGGAGAACCCTTAACAGTCATCACCCGCTATGGGCACTGGCGTTATGAAAGACCGACCCCCAATGCCACGTCACTGATACTGGATGACAGTTATCTCCGTGCCGATATGGAAAGTCTTCGTCTATCCAGCAAAAGGCCCAGACGCCTCTATGTTCAGGTGAAGGTTCCCGCTGAAGCAGGCGCTGGCGACTACTCTGGTATGATTCAGCTGTTCAGCCGTGGTGAACTGCGGCTGCTGCATTATAAAGTGCGGGTACTTCCGACCGTGCTGCCAGAACTGGAAACCCCTGTAGGCCTCTATCTGGAGCCTGCACCTTACTATCATTGGTTCAAGGGACTGGCAGGACAGAGTGCCAATGCCTCCTCTTGCGATCTTTCCCTGCTGGCTTCCCACGGTTTCAGCACCGTAGCTCCTGCCTTCACAACGCCAGACACTGATACCGGACGACAGGCGTTTATTCAGCAACTGCAGCAATTAGTGCGCTTTGGCTTCAACGGCAAAATTCTGGCTTACGCACCGTTGAAACGCCTGTTAAGTCAGAAGGGCGAAACAGAGGCAATAGCGAACTTAAAACAGCTGCAACAGCTATCGAAGAACCAGAACCTCCCTGAAATTTACTGGTCAATTTTTGACGAGCCAGCCAAGGATCACTTTTCTCAAATAAAGAACACCGCCAGCCTGCTAAACGATAACGCTCTGTCATTTAAAACTGCTGGCCATATGAACCATGACCATCAGGCTGAACTTGCCGAAGTAACGGATCTTCTCTTGATCAACCACGGCACCGAAGTTACCGAAGAAAATATTGACCGTTGGCAAGAAAACAGTACGGTCTGGCTATACAACATGCCCAGACCCGGGTTAGCGGCTGGCCTGTATCTCTGGCGATCCGGTGCTGAGGGCTATTTACAATGGCATGGCCGTATGCCTACTGCCGACCCATTTGATCCCACCGATGGTCGGGAGGGGGATGTCATGTATATCTACCCATCCGCCAGCCGGTGCCCGGAAGTTCTGGATATTCATCGTCGTTTTCTTGATTTGCATGAAGCGACCCTTGATTTACGCTGGTTACAGTGGCTTGAAGGCATATCCCACAAACAAACGGAAGCCAAACAGATTCTGGCAGAACTTCGGGCAGAAATACCGCCACAATGGGAACGGGCGGCATTAATAACAGAGGAACAGCGGATGGCAATACGTGGCAGAATAATATCAATAATGAGCAGATAGCAAACCATGCTCTTGCCGCAATGCATGGAAGCAGTGAGTCCGTCTTGACTGATTAATTATTATCAAGGATTGGAGAGAATACTGTGGAGCCTATTATACCTTCAAACCAACCAATATCAGTGTCGCCGCAGGCATTAAATCCGCCAGACGCATCCTCCCGAACCGCTTTATCGGCCTCTGATATTATTGAAAAACTGATGGATAAAGTATCGTTTGCGATCCTGGGCATTACAGACAAAAAAAGTACGGTAGTGTCTTCTGCCAGTCTGGCACCGGTTCTGGGCATGGTTCTGGCGAGTATGGAAGATAACGCCAAGAAGGAATTGCTCCTGGGACTCCCCCCGGGCTCGTTAACTGAAGAGCTGGAGATTGAAATCCATCAAAAGCTCGGTGAATTCAGCAAAGACCACCCTTATGATGAAACTCATAAGACAATCTCTGCCGCCAACTTTGTTGCTACAGCCTCTTCTACCAAGGATGAGTATCTTGAACGGATACTGCCTGAATGTTATCAAACCCAAACGTTGGAAAATGGTGACATGAACGTAGCGGACGCCACAGATACTTTTGTTAATGAGAAAACCAAAGGAAAAATTAAAACGTTGTTTGATGGTTTTTCTGAATTTGATCGGAAACAAGTTTCAGTGGTATTAGGTAATGTGATGGAATTCCGGGGTATCTGGGAAACAAGTTTTTCTCCAGATAAAACGGCTCCGGGCCGTTTTCTGTGTGCAGATGGAACTCGTATCGAAAACGTCAAGAAAATGTGTACGACCGAAGATTTTCACTTTGCTAATGATGGAGAGTTTACTGCCATTGCCAAAGAGTTCCGATCGGAAAATGGGGAAGATCTTAAATTGGTCGCAATAGCACCGAACGAGACCAGTGCGACAGCGATTAACAACCTTGATTCTGGAACTATTAACCATCTGATTGGCAAATTGGATGAACGTAAAACGGAGATTACGCTGGATCTTCCCATTATAGAAGTAGAGAACAGTGGTGATACTGAACTACTGGAGAAAATTACGCATGCCCTGGGAACTTCCATAAAAGCTCAGGATTTGTCCAGGTTAGACCCATCACCGTCTTATGCTCTAAGGATGGTGCAGAAAATCAAAGTATCCGTTGATGAGCAGGGTGCTCACAGTTCAATTGCCACTGCAGCAACAGCGCAGTCAAGGGGGGGAGCCCAGGATTTCTTTAATATTGACTGCCCCAGCTATATTGCCATTGTTGACAGCAAAGGTAATCGGTTGCTTGAGTTGGTCATTAAGGATGGCAGCTTTCTGGTGCCCGATGGTTCGCCTGTGATCACTGCCCCTGAAGGCCCGGAAGATGGTGATCTGTCGGATGATGAAGAACATTATACCTTTGGCAATACCCGGTTAACATTCAGGAAAGGTGAACTTGTTCAAAATGTCAGGAAGAATTTTACCGAGGCACATCGACAAGGTAAAACCAATAAAGGTTTTCCAAAAAATGACTTTTTACCTCTCCAAAATGACCGATTACAAAAAGACGGAGAAAGCAGTATTGAAGACGTTAATACCTCTACATTAAATAGGTTATCTAAAAATTTTCAAGATGTTGATGACGAGAGTACATTAATACTGCGTGGGCTTAACCTGAATGGGGAGTTTAATATTTCCGGAGTTGAGTTAGTTGATGATTATGACTTATATATTATTGTTGATACTGTGGATACAGCAAATAAGGTTAGACAAAAAGTATTAAAATCAATTGGAGAAGAAGAACATAAACAATTTGTTCAAGTTTGGAAGAATTTAAAAACTGTTAAAGTAGAGGTTTCATTCAAGGCTTTGGAAGCACTGCGGGATACGTTACTTAGTGATAATAAATAAATACAATGCAAAACCGGAGATTAATCACCTCCGGATTTATTAACATCAGGCTTCAGCTTCTTGTCACGAGCCTCGGCCATGGAACCCCTTTTCCTGAAAGTGCCTTTCCACTGAGCCGCATCTTGACCTACTTCTGCACGTCTTCTTTAAGAATGCGACGACGGGAACCAGTGACCTCACCAAGATCAACACCAAACTCACAACTATTGTCGATCGATCAGTCATTAAGCTTAAAATCCTGTTTAGCAAGGGATACAGTGAAAATATAACAGATTTTCTATACACAACTGCTCCACTTTATCGCAGGAATCAAGGCGTTAGCGTAAATAACCAACCGGTTAGTGATTTATGCGAAAGAAAATTGTCAACTATTTGTATACCAAGGCATGTTCTTAGACCGCGTCACAGAATCTTTTGTTAATAATAAGACCAACGAAAAAATTAAAACGTTGTTCGATGATTATAGTGACGCTGGACGGAAACAAATTACAGCGGTAATAGGAAATGTTATGGAATTCCGGGGTGTCTGGAAGAACAGTTTTTCTTCTACTGAAACGGCCCTGGGCGAATTTCAGTGCGAAAGTGGAGCTATTATTAATAACGTCAAGATGATGTGTGCAACTGATCGTTGTCATGTTGCCAGTACCATAGAATTTGAGGCCATTGCCAAAGAATTTCGATCTGTGAATGGAGAAGATCTCAAATTGGTCGCGATAATACCGAGCATAAGAAGTGCGACAGCAATTAACAACCTTGATTCTGAAACAATTAACCATCTGATTGGCAATTTAAATGAACATCAAATGGAGCTTGAGCTAAAGCTACCTAAATTAGACGTAGTGGACAGTTGTGATAGTGATCTACTAAAAAAAATTTCGCGGGCATTGGGAATCTCCATAGAAGCAGAAGATTTATCAAGGCTAGGCCAACTGTCCCGTCAAGAACTGAACATTATTCAGAAGATCAAAACATCCATTGATGAAAAGGGAGCTCAAGGTGCAATTGCCACTGCTGCAGCAATTGTTTTAAGGGAATGCTTTATAGAACCAGATGAAGAAGAACCAATTCCTTACTTTCATTTTGACTGCCCTGGCTACATTGCCATTGTAGACAGCAAAGGTAATCGGTTGCTTGAGTTGATAATTAAGGATGGCAGCTTTTTGATCCTTGATGGTTCACCAAAAATCACATTCGCTGAAAACTGTTGATGTGAGTAGTTTAATACAACATAAGTTTAACCCGAAAGGTCAGTTTAATATTATAAGCGCTAAGGCAGATAAAGCCATGTTAACAATCAGGGTTGATTCTTTGGATGATGCCAATGAGATTAAAGAAAGAATATTAGAAAAAATTGGAAGAGGACATAAAACTTTTGTTGAAATTTGGGATTTTAATCCTATTCAAATACAGGTTTCATTTGATGCCATGAAAGCACTGCTTGATAAGTTAAGATAATTATAAATAAATACAATGCTAAATCCGGAGATTAATCACCTCCGGATTTTTTATTAAAAAAGCCTCAAAGAAGCAGCTTGCGAATATCGGTCAACAATTCACCCAGCAAGGCGGTGAAGCGTGCCGCATCCGCACCATTGATGGCTCTGTGATCATAAGACAGTGACAACGGTAACATCAGCTTCGGATCGAAGTCCCTGCCATTCCACACTGGCTTCATGGCAGCCCTGGACAGCCCCAGAATGGCGACTTCTGGCGCATTGACGATCGGAGTAAACGCCGTGCCACCGATAGAACCCAAGCTGGAGATGGTAAAGCAGCCACCCTGCATTTCATCAGGCTTCAGCTTCTTGTCACGGGCCTTACCAGCCAGCTCGATACATTCAGCAGACAGTTCCCACAGGCTCTTCTGATCCACGTTCCTGATCACCGGCACCAGTAGACCGTCTGGCGTATCAACCGCGACGCCAATATGGATGTATTTCTTGTAGACCAGCGTTTCACCATCCGGGCTCAGGGAAGTGCAGAACTGTGGCAGCTCTTTCAACACATAAGCAACGGCTTTCAGAATAAACGGCAGTGGTGTCAGTTTGGTACCACGAGCCTCGGCCATGGCCTTCTGAGCCTTGCGGAACGCTTCCAGTTCAGTAATGTCACACTCATCAAACTGGGTAACGTGTGGCACAGTCAGCCAGGAACGCTGGAAGTTGTGAGCCGCCACTTTGCGCAGGCGATTCAGGGCAACCTTCTCGATGTCACCCCACTTGCTGAAGTCGATCTCTGGCATGGCTGGAATACCCAACCCGGAAGAAACACCTTGAGCAGCCCCTTGTCCTGAAAGTGCTTTTTCACTGAGGCGCATCTTGACGTACTTCTGCACGTCTTCTTTCAAAATGCGACGACGTGGACCACTGCCAGTCACTTCGGCAAGATCAACGCCGAACTCACGGGCCAGTTTGCGCACCGCCGGGCCTGCATGGAGTTTGCGATTGGTACGCTCAAGTTCCACAGGGTGCGCTTCCGCATGCGGTGGTGGCGCTGATGGTGCGCGAGCCTCCTGCTGCGGTGGAACATTGGCAGGCGCAGCGGCTGCAGGCGCAGGCTGGCTGACAGCCGGTGCTGCAGCGCCACCAGACACTTCAATATCCAGAATCAGGTCGCCCTGGCTAAGGGTATCGCCCTCTTTAACCTTAATGGCTTTCACAACACCGGCAAACGGTGAAGGCACTTCCATGGTCGCCTTGTCAGATTCCAGCACGATCAGTGACGTTTCTTCTTCAATCTGATCACCAACCCTGACACAGACTTCAATCACGGGAACATTCTCAGCACCGATATCGGGTACAGGCACAGACTCAATCCGGGAGCCACCGGCCGGCACCGGTGCCGCTTCAGTAACTGGAGCTGCTGCCCCGGGTGCTTCTGCTGGCTGCCCGCTATCCGCTGAAGGCTCCACAATCTCAGACACTGCTGCAGCCATCTTAACCATCGGAGCACCTTCGCTGACATTGTCACCTATATTCAGCAGCACTTCTGTCACCACGCCATCCCGTGGTGCCGGGACTTCCATGGAGGCCTTGTCAGACTCCAGGACCATCAGGGAGTCTTCGGCCGATACCGTATCACCAGGCTGGACGCAGATTTCGATGACTTCTGCCTCGCCACTGCCGATATCTGGAACCTTGATGATTTCGTCACTCATTCCTCATACCTTCTCTTCAGTTCCAGACTCAGCAATACAAAGGGTTTGCTCTGGTTGGGTCAATATCAAACTTCTTGATGGCCTCACTGACCACAGAGGCATCCAGCTCACCATCCTGAACCAGCGCATACAGGGCAGCAACCACGATGAAGTAACGATCCACCTCGAAGAAGCGGCGCAGCTGTTCCCGGGTGTCAGAGCGGCCAAATCCGTCAGTACCCAGAGAAACGAAGGTTGCAGGCACAAACTCACGAATCTGGTTGGCGTACTGGCTTATATAGTCAGTAGCGGCAATAACCGGACCTTTTCGGCCAGACAGCTGCCGCTCTATCCAGCTGACTTTCTTCTCAACTTCCTTCACCAGAGGGTTCAGCATGTTGTAACGCCTGGCGTTCTGACCATCCCGGGCCAGCTCGTTAAAGCTGGTTGCGCTCCAGATATCCGATTCAACGTTGAACTCATCACGCAGAATACCGGCAGCAGCACGGAGTTCTTCAAGGATAGTGCCACAACCCATCAGCTGGACCTTAAGTCCCTGGTTACGGGAATTTTCTTTCAGGTTGTAAAGTCCCTTGATGATGCCTTCGATCACTTCAGGGCCTTCCGGCAGCGCTGGCTGACGGTAGTTTTCATTCATGGCGGTGATGTAGTACCAGACGTTGTCACCGTTGCCATACATACGCTGCAGACCGTTCTGGATAATCACTGCCATTTCATAGCCGTAGGTGGGATCATAGCTAATGCAGTTCGGTACCGTGGATGCCAGAATATGGCTGTGGCCGTCCTGATGTTGCAGACCTTCACCGTTCAGCGTGGTACGACCCGCAGTAGCACCAATCAGGAAGCCACGAGCCTGGATATCACCCGCTGCCCATGCCAGATCGCCAGTACGCTGGAAACCAAACATGGAATAGAATGCGTAGAACGGAATCATCGGCACGTTGTTGCTGCTGTAAGAGGTTGCTGCAGCAATCCACGCGGCATGGGCACCCGCTTCGTTAATGCCTGCTTCCAGAATCTGCCCCTGCCTGGATTCTTTGTAGAACATCACCTGATCGGAGTCTACCGGCTCATAGTTCTGGCCTTCGGCAGAGTAAATACCCAGCTGACGAAACATACCTTCCATACCAAAGGTACGGGCTTCATCAGGAATGATCGGCACAATGTGCTTGCCAAGGCTCTTGTCTTTGGCCAGTGCGCTCAGAATACGAACGTAAGCCATGGTGGTGGAGATTTCACGCTCACCACTGCCCTTGGTCACGGCTTCAAAAGCCTCAAGGCCGGGGATTTCCAGCTTAACGTCCGTTTCTACCCGACGCTGTGGAATAAAGCCACCCAGCTTTTCACGACGCTTGCGCATGTACTTCATTTCCGGGCTATCAGCGTCTGGCTTGAAGTAAGGCAGGGTCTCAATATCATCGTCTTTGATCGGCAGATCAAAGCGATCACGGAAGTGCTTCAGGTCATCAACCGGCAGCTTCTTGACGTTGTGGCTGACGTTGGCCGCTTCACCAGTGGTACCAGTACCATAGCCCTTAACCGTCTTGGCAAGAATGACAGTAGGCTGGTCTTTATGGTTTACAGCCTCGTGGTAGGCAGCGAAGACTTTGTAGGGGTCATGACCACCACGGTTCAAACGCCAGATATCATCATCCGACAGGTGTTCAACCAGCTTCAGGGCTTCAGGGTCACGGCCAAAGAAATGCTCACGGGTCCAGGCCCCCCCTTTCGCCTTACAGTTCTGGTAATCACCATCAACGGCCTTGTCCATCACTTCCTGCAGCTTGCCATGCTTGTCCTGGGCCAGCAGCGGATCCCAATGACGGCCCCAGACGACCTTGATGACGTTCCAGCCAGCCCCCCGGAAGATGCCTTCCAGCTCCTGAATGATCTTACCGTTACCACGCACCGGCCCATCCAGACGCTGCAGGTTACAGTTGACCACGAAGATCAGGTTATCCAGCTTCTCACGACCGGCCAGAGAGATGGCACCGAGAGATTCCGGCTCATCCATCTCACCATCCCCGAGGAATGCCCAGACCTTACGGTTTTGATCCTGGGACATGCCACGGTTAATCAGGTACTTCATGAAGTGAGCCTGATAGATCGCCTGCAGAGGGCCGAGGCCCATGGATACGGTCGGGAACTGCCAGAAGTCAGGCATCAGCTTGGGGTGAGGGTAGGAAGAAAGGCCATTGCCATCCACTTCCTGACGGAAATTATCCAGCTGGCTCTCGTCCAGACGCCCCTCCAGAAAAGCCCGGGAGTAGATACCAGGCGCTACGTGTCCCTGGTAATAAACCAGATCACCTTCACGATCACTGCCCTGGCCGTGGAAGAAGTAGTTGTAACCGATGTCGTACAGAGTGGCACTGGAGGCGAAGGAAGAGATATGTCCACCCAGGCTGCTGTCCTTCTTGTTGGCACGCATCACCATAGCCAGCGCATTCCAGCGAACCAGGGAGCGAATACGACGCTCCATAAACAGGTCGCCGGGCATGCGGGCTTCTTTTTCAGGAGGTATCGTATTGCGATAAGGCGTGGTAATAGCGTATGGCAGCTGAGTACCTTTGGCACGAGCATGCTGAGAAAGGCGGGTCAGCAGAAAATGAGCACGGTCTTCACCTTCCTGCTCCAGGACGGAATCCAGTGCTTCCAGCCATTCCCTGGTTTCTATAGGGTCGATATCATGCATATCAAATCGGCTCCGAGATCGATAGGGTTGGGAACCTGACTGAGAATAGACTGCCATCAATACAAGGCATTCTATTCTCAGCCAACCTCCCGGGTCAGGCGCAGATGAGACAGGGCCTGGGCAGGAATACGAATCCCGCCCTGAACCTGGATCAGGGTTTCCGGACATAATGGTCGGAATGGATCAGACAGCCCCTCCCACAGGAGGCAATGCTTTTTATCTCCCCGGCTTCACAGGTGAGTCTGATGCCCGGTTATCCTGCCAAGCGAGTAGCAATTCTGCTAACCCTTACGCCTGTTGACGTATCAAACTGCCACACCAAACTTCGCGTTCGTTTTTGTTAATGGTTGATCACCTGCAACATCAAGCATTCCGAACAAATTTCGTCTAACAGCCCAAGCTTAAGAAAATTGATATTGATCAAATGCAATATAACTACAAGATAAGCAATTCCCGCAATGAGTACCAGTACTTAGGTGTAGTTTTTTTACAAAAAGCATTGATTTTCCTAAAAAAATCTTGGAAAACAGAAAACAAAAACACATATTTAAGACCAGATAATGCCAATCTCGGATTTTGCTGGCTAAAAAACGAACAACCAATGATTCATTAACCAGAAAATTTGGCTTTGGTCAACACCACTTTAGATGAACCAATCATCAGGTGCTAAAGCCGCTATTTTTGAGCAAACGTTGGGCAACAGGCACCTGCGAAAACCAGTCCATCCCTATTCAGTCCGTTGTTCGACTTCGTTTCCAGCGCCGATGACTCCAGAGAAACGTTTCTGGCTGCTCATAAATGGCATCTTCTGCGGCCTTAACATAGGCATCAATGATCTGATGATTGTTGTTATCACGGGTATTTTCATAAGGAGGCATAGCCAGTTCTTTAAACTCAAGCTCATAGTAACCACGCTTTAGCCGTCGGCATTGGGCAAAAAAAACGGGGCTTTGGGTAAGGTAGGCAATTTTTTCCGCTCCCAGATAAAAAGGAGCCTCTTTATTGAGATAAGGGACCCAGTAACTGCGCTCTCCTTCTACCGGAGTCTGATCAGCCAGCAACACAAAAAGCCGAAAGCTATTTTTGCGTTTCAGGATATCTCGACCAGCCTGCTTCATTGGAATGGGACGTGAATTAAAGCGGCTGCGAACTTCATGGATAAACTGATCCCAGCCCTTGTTGTGCAGTGGTTTATAAACCGGGTCAATAGGCACACCAAGGTGTTGCGAAACGGCATGGAGCATCCACTCCCAGTTCCCCTGATGGATGGTCAAAACAATAATTGGCCTGGATCTTCCCTGCGATGCAGCCTCCACAGCACCAGCACCAATAATTGCGCAGCGTTCTTTAAACGCTTCTGCGCTCATCCTTTGGGCCTTAATCACTTCAAGGGAAAGATCCGACAGGTGCCGGTAAAACTGTCTTGTCAGAGCAGAAATATACTCTTCCCTTTTTTCTGGAAAAGCCTGGCGCAAATTTTTGTGAACAGTCCCTGCTCGATATTTAAACAGATAAAAAGCGAACAAATAGACAAGGTAGGAAATAATATAAATGACCTTAAAAGGAATGCGCGAAATAAACTTTGCAAACAACATAACAAAACAGGCTCTTCCCTCTGACACAAACCTGAACCACTCAAAATAAATAATTCCGAATAATATGAACTTTTCAAACTCAATATTATCAGAGCTTTTATCTACTATTAACTTCTGAAATCGTAAACGTCATAAATATGGATAGGATGTCATTTATTGATACGCCGATTTTTAAATCAGCACTAGAGTCTAGTAAAAAAGTAACTCAGCCTATATGTCATGATATTAATGGATTGTCTATTGGTGGAGTTCGTCATTCATCTACCTCGTTTGCAGATAATAGACCAGTGGAAGAGATTCCCATAGGCAAGCGATCCATTAGTGATCCAGGCCCCATCTTTGTAAAGTGCAATAAAAATTTTTTTTGGGACTTATCACGTATAGACCTTAAATCGTTACTCCTTCCGGGAACCTTTTTTACCGACCGTTCAAAATATATCGTAGGTTTGCAACTTGGTCAGCAAATTACCGAGATTTTATATAGAGGTACAAGCACGGAAGACACTGAAATAAAATCACTCAATGCCTATCAACAAACTCTATATAAGCTCTGCAAACTTAAACTGTTCGATTACCCTGCTCAATTTGTTTTTTTTGATCTGGTTGGAAGCAAACTCAGGCGGTTGTTACCTGAAGACCTGGTTGAAGAGCTGGACTCAAAACAGCTTCAAGATTACTTATCAGTAAAGGAAGGTTTTATTAACCTTCAACTTAACGCAAAACAAAAAGCAAACATTCAAGAGCAAGTCAAAGTGAGTGACAGAGATGATGCAGAGACCGTGTGCAACGCCCAGAAATATCGATATTCTCAACCCAACGGCATAGAAGGGGAAAAATTTGTCAAAGCCTCAGCTCCTAAAATCCAGGGTGCATTATTTAAAGTTCTGGGAGAACTGGCTCAGGGTGGAATTCAATTGCAAGATGCCCCAGAGTTTATTGGTTATGTCCCTTCAGAGGTAGCCAACCCTCTGGTAGAAAAATCAGGTTTTACCGACAGCAACTGGTCAGGCAACTTCATGCACGGTAAATACTCACATTTGCTGGCACTGGCATTTCTTAGTAGAGAAGCCAGCCTGACCGCATCAACACTGAAAGCCGTCGTGACTCATGGCCTTTGGGATGATCTGTTAGACCAGAACCCATATTCAGAAATAGATATTGAACAGTTGGATGATCATGAATACCTGATTCATGAAAGAAATCCATTCACCTTTCCATTCAATCCTTTCGCATTTCAGGAAATGCTTTGCACTGGTCAAGTTTCTTCTACCCTGCGGCAGATTGCAGACATATTTGCAGGACTCTCAAATTGTGAGCGTTCCATGCTCGCAACAGCTTTTCAGGAAAAGGGTACTCCTGAAAGACTCTTGACGATGGCTCAAAATATTCAACTGCTGGAGCACATTATTGCCCTGGAGCATCATAACGATATATTTGAAATCAAACAGAATTTTACCATGCCAACGTTTGGACTTGTCCCCCAGGAGATTTTGGAACAAAACGACGTATGGACACTTGGACAATTTACAGAGTTCAAACAATCAAGAGAACTATCAG
Organism: Endozoicomonas sp. YOMI1; assembly: GCF_024606345.1. Lineage (GTDB taxonomy): Bacteria > Pseudomonadota > Gammaproteobacteria > Pseudomonadales > Endozoicomonadaceae > Endozoicomonas. The sequence continues at coordinate 4,967 of NZ_JAHHPM010000394.1, read as the reverse complement.
CGTTTGCTGCCAGGAGAGCATTTCAACGGGGAGATAAAGTTGTTGCCATCTCAAAGCAATTCAAAAATCCACTTTATCGACTAATTGGCTGTGCAGATATTTCTCAACGAGAGATCAGGAAGGTGAAAGACTTTGATGCACAACCAGCTTTCTTCAGCTTTATTGTCTGGCCTTCACAAAGCACCTAGGAGGCTGTCCGAGAAAACGGAGATATGGCTATAGTAATACCATTCCCATAAAATGACGCCAGTAACCAGAAGAGAGCGGTTTTATGGAGTCACTCAGGGCACAACTCAGTCAACAATTAACTGCCTCCGGGTCACCTACTACGGAAGTTCTTCCTGAAGAAATCAGGAACGTGGTCACTGCTCACTGGCAACAGTTTGTCGATTACAACCCGTCATTTACTTTTCCTGGCACCCTTTTTCCTGACCACAGCAATCAACTGAGTCCTGAGCTCATGGATCAGCTGATCCATTGCTGGGCAGGCAGTGACTTTGCCGCGCAGCAGTGCATTCGTCACCCTCAGTGGCTTGCCAGCATTCTGGAAAACCATGACAAACTCCCTGATCTTGCCCAAACCCACCGGGAACGTTTACTTAAAGCACTTTCTGCTGTTGAGAATGAGCAGGATCTGATCAAGGCTCTCAGACTTTACCGCAACCGGGAAATGCTCCGAATTATCTGGCTCGATCTGAATCGTCGGGTCAGCATGCCGGAAACCACAGCGGATATGTCTGCCCTGGCGGATGCCTGCATTGATAGCACGCTCAACTGGCTTTACCAGGACAGCTGCCAGACCATGGGAACGCCCTATGGCACAAACATCCCGGGGGAAGAACCGGTTCTCCAGAAAATGGTGGTACTGGGTATGGGCAAACTGGGGGCCAGAGACCTTAATCTCTCTTCAGACATCGACCTGATGTTCACTTACCCCTGCCAGGGAGAAACCCGTGGCAGCAAGAAGGTCATTACCAATCAGGAGTTTTTTATCCGTCTTGGCCAGCGACTGATCAAGGTGCTGGATTGTCAGAGTGCCGATGGTTTTGTATTCCGGGTTGATATGCGACTGAGGCCTTATGGTTCCAGCGGAGCCCTGGCCATGAGTTTTGCTGCCATGGAGCAGTATTATCAGGATCAGGGCCGGGACTGGGAGCGTTACGCCATGCTCAAGGCCAGGGTGGTTGCCGGAAATATACTCGCAGGCCAGCTACTGCTCAGCCAGCTTCGTCCTTTTGTTTATCGTCGCTATATTGATTTTGGCTCCATCAGCGCCCTGCGGGAAATGAAGCAGCTGATCCGCCGGGAAGTAAAACGCAAAGGCATGGAGAACAATATCAAGCTTGGACCGGGTGGTATTCGTGAAATTGAGTTCATCATTCAGTCTTTCCAGTTAATTCATGGCGGACGTGACCGCAGTCTTCAGGAGCGAAACCTGCTGGCGGTTTTATCAACGCTGCAGCGCAAACACTATTTTTCTCCTGACGAAGCCAATGAACTGAAAGCCGCTTATATCTTCCTTCGTAACCTGGAACATGCCATTCAGGCCATTGCCGATCGACAGACTCAGGATCTTCCGAAAAGTCCGGAGGCTCAGGCACGGATCGCCTTCAGTATGGGGCAAAAAGACTGGTCCGGGTTACTGGGCAAGCTGGAAGAACACCGTCAGCAAGTCACCACTCACTTTGATGGGGTTATTGCCGATCCTGAAACCGCAAATACCAAAGATGCCCACGGCAACCAGTGGCAAGCCCTCTGGCTTGGCCAACTTAACGAGGAAGAAGAACAGCAGCTGATGACCCAAGAGGGCTTCCAAGATGTCGACGCCTCCCGGCAGCGACTGGTTTCCCTGCGAGATGGCAAAGCCATTACCCGGGTCAGAAGGCAGAGCCGTGACCGTCTGGATAAGTTTATCCCGCTCCTGCTGAGAGTGGCCGCCAATGCCAATGAACCTGATACTTTTTTACTGCGAATTCTTCCACTGATTGAGGCAGTACTGCGTCGAACGGCTTATCTGGTCCTGCTGATCGAAAACCCTGCCGCTCTGGAGCACCTTGGCAAACTCTGTATTGCCAGCCCATGGATTGCTGAACAGATTGCCCGCTTTCCAGCGCTTCTCGATGAGTTCCTCAATCTTGGTGACCTCTATAACCCACCGGAAAAAGAAGCATTGGCCGACGAGCTGAGACAACAGCTCGCCCATATTCCGGAAGACGATCTTGAGAACCAGATGGAAGTTCTGCGTCACTTCAAAATGGCTCATGTCTTACGAGTGACCGCTGCCCAGGTTTCCGGCACCCTGCCTCTGATGAAAGAGAGTGACTACCTGACCTGGATTGCTGAAGTTATTCTTGATGCCGTTCTGGCCATTGCCTGGCGAAACCTGGTCGAAAAATATGGAATGCCTCAGGATGCTGACGGTAACCTGTGTGATACCGGCTTCATTATTGTTGGCTACGGCAAGCTGGGCGGTATTGAGTTAGGCCCTGGCTCTGATCTTGACCTGGTATTCATCCATAATGGCGGTACCAATAAAGAGACCAATGGGCCCAGGGCCATTGACAGCACAACGTTCTATACCCGCCTTGGTCAGCGAATCATCCATATTCTGGCGACGCAGACACCCTCCGGTATTCTTTATGATGCGGATATGAGATTACGCCCATCCGGCTCAAAAGGGTTACTGGTCAACTCCTTCACTTACTTTGAGAAATACCAGAAAGAAGAGGCTTGGACATGGGAACATCAGGCCCTGGTGCGCGCCCGTGTGATTGCTGGTGACCCAACGCTGGCACAGAAATTTACAGGCCTGAGATCAGACATTCTCGGCCAGCAACGGGATGTTAAAAAACTGCGTGATGATGTTGTGGCTATGCGCCAGAAAATGCGGGGACACCTGAGGTCAACATCATCTTCAGTAAATAGTGGAGTCTTCCATTTAAAACATGACCCGGGCGGCATCGTTGATATTGAGTTTCTGATGCAGTTTGCCGTTCTGCGGTACTCAAGCCAGTACCCTTCACTGTTGAAGTGGACCGACAACGTGCGGATCTCTGAAGAACTGGAGATTGCAGGCCTGTTGCAACATGAAGACGCCCATCAGCTGCGGGAGGCTTATAAAACATTCCGGTTCAGTATTCATCAAAAAGCATTACAAAACGAGACCCCTGAAGTAGAAAATACCTCTGGCAACTGCCTGCGTCAGGCGGTTATGACTATCTGGGCAAACTGTATGAAATGAGCAAGTATCAAGCGACACCATTTCAATGAGTTTGAGGTGTGTAATCTCCGTTCACCCCGAGCGTCCTTCGACTCCGCTCAGAATGCACGGTAGAAGGGTGATTGGCACAGTCTTTATTATTTAGGGTATGGAGCTTACGCCCTTCGACTTCGCTCAGGACGAACGGAATTCGTCATTGATAGAGGGAACCCATCAAATACATTGAAACCGTGTACTAGACCCATGCTGTGGCATGAGAGTATGTCGAAGAAAACCTTTTTTGCTCTTCAAATAGCTTTGCTAACCATTAAAGGGAAAGGCCTTCTCACCTACTTTGGTCTTTACATATAGACTGCCACCCGGAAGCATGTGGGGTTTAAGATCCTTTATTGCCATAAACAGGGGGCAACCACTAGGTATATTCATGTCCCCCTGCGGTTTTTCGAAGCTTGAACTCGTTAGCTGAGAATCAAATCCATCAGCCCACACAACCTGCCCTCCTTTCCCAATTATCTCGAAGGTCAAATTTTTATTGAATGGCCAGGTCAGAATATCGTCATATTTGCCTTTCATAATTGCTAAAAACAGGCTGATATGAGTTCCTTTTCCCTCACCATCACCATTTGGATATATTTTTACTGACATCCTGTATCCATCTGGCGCCGAATAAAAAGCCGGACTGCGTAATGATGTTTTTCTGCCCGTCCTTGCCGCTTCAATAGCTTCTCTGAAGTCGTCTATTACCCATACATACGTTCCATCTGTGCGCTGGTCCTTCAAGCCATTTATTTGACTTTCATGATAAGCGCAGGTCAAAGAGAGGGTGTATACAGTGTTTGAGAGGCTGTCTACAGTTCTTTGAAGTTCACTGATTTTCCCGGCCTGCACTTTGTTTATCTCATGCAGACTTTCATTTCTTTCATTGCTCAACATTAACTGCCTTTGAAAGGCATGAACCAGACTTCTTTCATCCTCGGATCCAGCTAACCTCCCTGAGAAGTTGCCATGTGACCCCAAACCTTCTGAAGCTGGATGTAATCTCTGCGGTTCAACCACCGGGGGAGCAAGGCTTCGATGACAGTTTGTGTCATGGAAGTGTTCAGGTAACTCACTTAATGTTACAGACTGAAGACATTCAACCTGAACACCACCCTGATCTGCTGGCAACTTTCTTGCACAATGTACAGTGAGGCGCTGAGACAAACCGGTCAGTTCTTCATCCTCGCCATAGTTTCCGAAGCCAGAGGGGTCTGCTTCTTTGATACAATTTATGTCAGCTGCTAACGTATGACCGATCAGTGGTTCGATCATTGAAACGTCTTTTGGTCGCATATCAAGGATGGCCTTATCAATGATTTCCCGATGTCCCAAAGGCCTGCCTTCCATGATATGTTGTTTATGCTTCGAACACTGACTACATAACAAACTCTCAATTTCCTTTATATCAGCATATTTACATCTAAACTCTGCTCCGCTGGATGTTTTGAATACGTTACCTGATAGGACTTGCTCCTGATATTGATCATAAACCTTCCAATATTGAAAAGCCTCTCTGCCCGATGATAAATGGGCAGAGCATCCATTACCTGCGTTCATTAGCAAAAGCTCCTGTTTAATTTTTATACGGCAATCAATTGAATAGTTAACCAAATGAAATCATATTTTATGACTATGTGATCAGTCACTGTGCGTCGTTACAACTCCGGTCACATAGCTACGGCTATGCTCCCTTCGTTGTGCCTTGCAT
>NZ_JAHHPM010000393.1 GCF_024606345.1 Endozoicomonas sp. YOMI1 | reverse complement strand
AACTCATCTTCCTGCTGTACTGTTTAACCGACAGGATTTACCACCAGTTACTTTAGTTAACCCGGTAAACCTGAACCAAGTGACAAGTGATAAGCAATTGACCCCAGCAGAAGAAATTGCTGATAGTTTGCTTGCTGAGCGCCAAATGGAGCGAAGACAAGACCCCGAAAAAAGAAAACTGATAAATCAGCGCGCCAGGGAACGGTATAGTGAAAGAATGCAAGACCCCGAAAAAAGAAAGCTCAAGAATCAGCGTGAAAGGGAGCGACTGCAAGACCCCGAAAAAAGAAAGCTCAAGAATCAGCGTGAAAGGGAGCGAATGCAAGACCCCGAAAAAAGAAAGCTCAAGAATCAGCGTGATAGGGAGCTGTATAGTAAAAGAATGCAAGACCCCGAAAAAAGAAAGCTGATAAATCAACGCGCCAGGGAGCTGTATAGTAAAAGAATGCAAGACCCCGAAAAAAGAGAGCTGAAAAATCAACGCCAAAGGGAGCGAATGCAAGACCCCGAAACAAGAAAGCTGGCTAATCAGCGCGCTAGGGAGCTGTATAGTGAAAGAATGCAAGACCCCGAAAAAAGAGAGCTGAAAAATCAGCGCCAAAGGGAGCGAAGGCAAGGCCTCGAAAAACAAAAAGAAGCTGGGGGTCACATACAACGCCAAAAAACCAGGCGCTCATGAGCGCATAGTCGATATGGCTATGAATGGTTCCAGTGTCAGAGATACAGGTCGAGTCCTGGGTATCACAGTCCAACGACAGTGATCAGCCACTTAAAAAACTTACCCCGCCACAAGTGATATCGCTCCCTTTCGATAATGGCGAGCTGGTGCTGATCTGCAATATGGATGAACAGTGGTCCTATGTTGGTAATAAAATGAATCAGCGCTGGCTGTTCTACGCATGGGAACCTCGCTACAAGCGAGTTATAGCCCATGAATTTGGGCGTAGAACGATATGCTTTTCTCGTTCCGAGGAGTTGCATGACAAGGGAGAAACACATATATGGTCCGCCCCGCTTTGCAAGGAAAAGTTTTCACAATGGCTGTTAAAGAGTAATGCTTCCAT
>NZ_JAHHPM010000392.1 GCF_024606345.1 Endozoicomonas sp. YOMI1 | reverse complement strand
TGATTCGCAGGTGGTCAGGCTCAGGCCAGTTGAAGGCAGTGCCCTGGACCAGCAGCACTTTTTCCTGAAGGAGAAAATCCAGTACCACCTGCTCATCATCATGGATCCTGTGATGTTCAGGGTTGAGTTTGGGGAACAGGTAGAGGGCACCTTTGGGCTTGGTAGAGCTGACGCCCGGTATCTGGTCCAGCATTTCCCATGCCCGGTTACGCTGCTCTGGCAGTCGGCATCTAAAGCCCAGCGGTACGAAATCGTACGCTAAGGATAATTTTTCTGGTTTTGGTGCTATCGTCAACTAATTCATAACATCAGAAACACTCAAAAACCCCTGTTTAAAAAATTAGGTTTTCTGAATTACTGAACGATTCCACAAACTCCTCCCAGTCCTTTTCAACCTGACAGTTTCAACTACATCCTGAGTCATGTGAAATTGTGGAGGGGTGGGTAATTTAGATCTTTCCAACCCTGGTTTTGGTGCTAATTCCGGTTTCCCAACATTGTTTTTCACCTTCTTACCCGATAAAACAGCAGGAAGAGGTGGTGGTGGTGGAATCATGCCCGGACCGAAAGGAACAGCTTCAATTTGCTTTGGTGCTACCCTGACAGGTTCTTCTGGCCGAGATTCCGACTCTCGTGGTTCGGTGACAAGGACTATTTCCGTTTTTTTGGTTTCTTCCCTACGTTCTAACAGTCTATTACGCAGTTCTTCCATAATATGGTCATTATCTAATATTTTTTTGTGTTTTTCCTTCTCTCCCTTTTGTTTAGCACCGATATTACGTTTGATCTGCGCCCATGTGTCAGGTTGTGTCATTATCGGCGGTGGCGGCGGCGCAGCGGGAGGGCCAGCTAGTTTTTGTACAGCCAGTGCGATATTCAGCGTGCTCATATCCATTCGGGAATCACCGCCGGATTTAGCGGTTTCTGAACTGGCGGGCATACGAATATTCTCTGCAGAACCAGCTACAGTATGATTCTTAAAACGTCCTTTTTTAAGCTTATTAGGATTTCCATGTTCTGATTGACCCGGAGTAAGTAAAGTATGCTTAATTTTTGATATAATACTCGTGCTCATGGCAACTCCCCTTTGTATTATTTAAGCTCTTACATGGTTTAATTATTTTATTACGTTAATTTCTAATTAATATAATTATGGTTGTTCTTAATGATTATTATATATAAGACTTTTGGATAATAAGAGGCTGGCTTACGAAGGATATCCGAGCCATTTGGCAATTTTTTTTAAATTTTAACTACTTAACCAGTGAAAATTCTCCAGTCACTTTTCCTTGACCCGGTTTCGTTGGTTATGCACCCATCGAAATATTCGGCTAAGTTAGACTGGTAATGAACTGGAAGCCTATTGCTGTTCCTGAATATCTGATCACTTCTTTAACATCAGATTTCAGGGAGTTTTCAATAGGGTGGCGAAAGGCAGACTCAATATTTTATCTATGACATAAGATTTTAGGGTCATATAGTCCGCACCCCGCTTTGCAAGGAAAAGTTTTCACAATGGCTGTTAAAGAGTAATGCTTCCAT
>NZ_JAHHPM010000391.1 GCF_024606345.1 Endozoicomonas sp. YOMI1 | reverse complement strand
TGCCCGCTTTGATCTCTCCATGTTCCGTAATACACCGGATGGCTATGGACGTATCAAGCAAGTTAAAAACCAGGCAGAGCCAACTCCGCCACAGAATCAGACGGTGGCATCGCAACCTCAAGTTGATTCTGTGGCTATTGCTGATCTTTGTCGTCAGGCTGGTTATGCGGAAAAAACCCCTGCAATTCTTAAAGCGGCACTGTCGGAAGCTGAGGTCAAGGTTCGACTTGCCAGCTATGACCAGATTAAGAACCTTTGCCAAACAGCAGGCTTCCCGGATAAGGCAGCGGATTTTATAAAAGACGACTGCTCGGTATCCGAGGTGCAAAACAGTCTCCTGGCATTACTGACCTCTGAAGATGAACCCATCAACAATGCCCTGACGCCCAAACAGCAAGGCCTGAAACCCACCACTTCTGCCATAGATACCCAGGCAATTTACAGTCGGCGTAATCGCGCTTAACCCCTGTCTAATATCCTCCAACCAAAAGGACTTTACCCATGAGCGTAAAAACGGAATCGGTCTATACCGGTGAATTTCTGGTGTCTGAAGGCAATAACAGCATCAGCCGTGAGCAGGTGCCATTGGCTGCGAACCTGACGATGGAGCCTGGCACCGTGATCGGCAAAGAATCGGCTACCGGAGCATTCAAGCCCCTTGATCCAGGTGCTTCTGATGGCACTGAAACCGCAGCAGGTATTCTCTACGCTAGCAAGGTGACTGATGCCTCTGGTGGTGACGGTGTGATTATCGCCCGTCTGGCAGAAGTGGTGGACAGTTTGCTGATCTGGCCTGCCGGAATCACCGATGAGCAAAAGGCGACTGCTGTAGATCAACTGGCTCGGCTGGATATTGTCCTGCGCAGTGAATAACCCTTCCTGATTTTTACCTCTGTAACCCATTCTTAACAAACTTCCGTTATCAAGGAGCGATAACATGCTGGATATTTTTAATGACGATGCGTTCAGCCTTACCAGCCTGACCGCCACCATCAATGAGATGGACTACAAGCCTGGTCGTCTTGGGCAACTGGGCCTCTTTCAGGAGAGCGGCATCAATACAACAACCGTCGTGGTAGAGAGCATTAACGGAGAACTCCGCTTGTTGCCCTCTACCGAGCGTGGCGCACCCGCCACCCAAGCCATTGGCGATAAACGTCAGTTACGCAGCTTTGTGGTACCCCATATTCCCCATGACAGCACCATTCTTGCAGCAGAAGTGCAGAATGTCCGTCAGTTTGGCAGTGAAGATGCCATGCAGGGAGTACAGGCTGTCGTGAACCAGCGGTTGCAAAAGATGAATGCCAACCATGAGGTGACGCTGGAATTTCTGCGCATGGGTGCCCTCAAGGGTGAAATCCTGGATGGCGATGGCAGCACCATACTCTACAACCTGTTTGATGAGTTCGGTGTTACTCAGCAAACCCATGACTTCAAGTTCAGCAGCACGACCACTGACGTTCGTGCCCAGGGCGTCAAAGCCCGTCGCCTGGTGGATGATGCGCTCGGTGCATTGCCTTACAGCGGTCTCCATGCGTTTTGTGGCTCCGACTTCTTTGATGGGCTGGTTGGCCACAAGTTAGTAAAAGAAGCCTACCAGCGTTGGCAGGACGGTGAAGCATTGCGCGTCGATCCCAAGGGCCGGTTCCGTTTTGCGGATATTGATTGGGAAGAGTACCGGGGCTCAGTAGGTGGCAATGACTTTGTTGCCGCCAATGAGGCTTATCTCTACCCGACTGGGGCGGATATCTTTAAGACCTGGTTTGCGCCGGCAGATTTTGTGGAAACGGTGAATACCATTGGCCTGCCTCGCTATGCCAAGCAGAAGGTGATGGATTTTGAGAAGGGTGTGATTGTTCATACCCAGTCGAATCCACTGCCAATCAACTTACGACCACGGACAGTGATCAAACTGTCCATGAGCTAACCCAAAAGCAAGGAGGCTGCTCAAATGGATGAAGCCTTCAAAGTGATGGATCACACCATACTTTCAACCTTCGGGCAGTCGGTTTTACTGACGTTTTCGGATCAGTCATCGCTGGAAACCCTGGGAATCATCAATAAAGAACTGGTGGCACTTGGCATGTATGAGGCTGTCCAGGGTGAAGTCACCGTTCTCTCTGTGGATAGTGCTATCCGGCTGAAGCCTGGCGATACCGTGTTGGCCAATGGTCAGGTTTATGAAGTCGACCGAAAACTGAAAGACGATGGCTACTTAGCCAAATGGAATATCTATGCTCATTGAACAGGAAGTCAGCGGTGATATCGAAGAACTCACCGCCCTGTTCAAACAGTCCCCGGAAAAAGCCGAGCAAGCCATTCAGAGAGCCCTGTCCAAACTGAGCCGTTGGGCTGAACGACAAGTACTGCGTGATATGTCCCGACGAATGAAGGTTTCACAAAAACGGCTGAAGGAGCTGAACCGGATCAAGGTAAGGCTTAATAAAAGCTACGGCAGAAAAGAGCGTTACCTGACCATCTGGGTTGGTATTAATGAAGTGGGTGTCCATCGTCTGGGTAACCCAAGACAAACCCGCCGAGGTGACCGGGTAGGCAGCCACAGTTTTTGGGAAAACAGTTTTTTGATGCAGCCGGTCAATGCTTCCCGGGAACTGATCTTTGAGCGAAAGGATAACTGGCAACACCGTTACCAACAGTCCAAACGCTCAGGCAGGTGGATGTGGATGGGCTTGCCGCTGGAAAAGAAAACCGTCCGGATCGATAGGGAAGCTGAAACCTCACTGGCAAAAATCAGCCCTCTACTGGTAAACCGGTTTACTGAACTGCTCCATCAAGAACTCAATTATGCCTTCAACATCGAATCCTGAACGACAGATTATTGAAAAGCTGATTACCCATCTGAAGCAGGTTTCTGCAAACACGCTCCTTGGCTATTCAGCCACCGGACAGGAATAGGATTTAGACCTTCCAGCCATCCTGGTGCAGCTGGAATCCATTAATGAAGAACAACGCCAGGGCCAAGGGCAAAGTACCGGATGACGTTCAATATCAGTGCCGTGGCCAAAACCAATAAAGACACCACTTACACGCTGTTGGACTTAACCCGCTCCATTCGGGAGTTATTTACTACCGGTCAACGCTTCACCCCGGAAGCCCGACATATCAGCTTCAGTGAAACCCAGTTCGATA
>NZ_JAHHPM010000390.1 GCF_024606345.1 Endozoicomonas sp. YOMI1 | reverse complement strand
AACACCAAATCAGCAACACTGGTGTTTAGCCTGATTCTGATGTCCTTCGTGGTTGCCGGTAAAGGTTGTAAATAAATAGATTTTCATTTGGTTTCACATAAATCAATAACCGTTATGTCAGTAATAATAACACCTTATTCCTTTAAATAGGGTGGAATATTTGTAAGCAGAAAATTTTTCATCTTTTGTTGGGAACAGCTTATCAAGACAATGGTCTCGCTGTGATTTTCCAGTCATTACCTATTGCCCGGATATCTTTGATAACCAGCTCTTTTTTTTCAGACATGCTTTGCAGTGGCAAGTTCAATAGGGGTCTTGCTGCTGAGCCCATCAGAACCGGAGCCATGAATACTACCAGCTCATCAATCAGGTTTTCAGCCATCATACTGCCAGCCAGTTGAGCGCCGGTTTCCAGTAGCACCTCGTTACACTCCCTGCGCCCCAGCTCTGCTAATAGTGCCGGGAGATTTACTCTGCCAGCCGTTATGCCTTCATCATTATCTAACATCAGCACTTCTGCGCCCGCTTGCTCCAGCAGGGCTTTTTTCTCAGGGCAGCATTGTGAGGTGGTCACGATCAGGCAATGTCCGGGGCCTGAAATGACTTTGGCATCAACGGGCGTTTGCAGTGTGGAGTCCAGAACCACCCGCAGAGGCTGACGTTTGCAGATCGCTTCTGCATTGGCCAAACCCAGTTCATCGGGGCGAACTGTCAGTGACGAGTTATCGTGAAGGATCGAGCCTACTCCCGTGATAATTGCACAACTCTGTGCTCTGAGTTTTTGCACTTCGCTGCGTGCCCTGGGGCCGGTAATCCATTGGGATTCACCGCTGGCCATGGCGGTTCTGCCATCCAGACTCATGGCCAGTTTCGCTCTGACCAGCGGCATGCCGGTAGACATACGCTTGAAAAAACCTTCATTCAGGGCCCGGGCTTCATCGGCAAGAACACCGGATCGTGTTTCTATCCCCGCTTCCTGTAGCAGGGCCATGCCTTTACCGGATACTGAAGAGTTGGCATCCTGTATTGCCGCAACAACCCGTGCGATACCGGCAGCCTTGAGTGCTTCTGCGCAGGGCGGTGTTCTGCCAAAATGGCTGCAGGGTTCCAGTGTGACATACGCTGTGGCGCCTTTGGCCTTTATGCCAGCCATACAAAGTGCATGCACTTCGGCATGAGGCTCGCCTGCCTTTTCATGCCAGCCTTCTCCAACAATATGACCGTTGACGTCTACAATCAAACAGCCAACTCTCGGGTTGGGCATGGTTGTATACCAACCTGAGCGAGCCAGTTGGATAGCCTTGGCCATAAAACCTCTATCTATTGCTTCCTGAGTCATTAGAACCTCGGTTATTACTTTTTCTTATCAATAACAATATGGCTGAACGAACCATCCTCATTGATTTTGAAGGCTTTGCCAAAACCAACGGTATATTGGCCATTTTCAGGCGTCAGGGCAAAGAGGTGAAAGTCCGGCAGATTGCGCAAGACTTCCACCGTGTTGCCAAACTTTTCCTGAATCAGGTTCAGCCAATGGTCACAGTGTTCGGTGCCTCTTGGCAGCTCTTCGGCCTGGCAGTGGAAAAAGGCACGCTCGCGGGCAAACAGGTTTTTCGTTTCTGACTCAGGGGCGGCAAACAGGATTGAGCACACAGGGTTGGCTAGCAGATTGGCTGTGTGGTGAGCCAGCTCACTGATGAATATATAAAAAGTACCTTCTTCTCCCCGCAGGTACGGAGTGTAGCTGATTTCCGGTTTCCCTTCAGGAGAAAGCGTGGAGAGCGTTAACGTTTGATGGCTGTTAACCAGCCTCTCGCAGCGCTCAGCGATTGCCGCAAGTTCTTCATCTTCAATAACTACTACTTTCTTGCTCATGATTACCTTGGATGAGAGTCAGCATTATTAGCAGAGTACTATAACCTGTTGCGAACTTTATTGTCTCTTCATCAATAGATGGCGTGACCAAAGGGAGTAGGAAAAATAATGTATTGGAGGGTAGTGTTTTGTATCCATAAAGCCATAAAAGCAGCTGTGATGCAGGTTTTTTAATATGAGTGTGCCCGTTTAAATAGCCCGATGTTACGGACTTGCTGAATGCGTTAACTTTAACCCTGATGCCATTTGTCGGGTCTTTTGGATCCTTCGGTTCATAAATGTATACAGAATTGCCGACCTCAACACAGCCGCTAAATTTATTATTCTCAGGCAAGTTAATATAGGCAGGCTGTTGTAAATTTGTAATCTGATCCGTATTCATAATCATTATTTCCAGAGTTTTATGAATTAAATTTAAAGGTTTGGGAATTAATCCATTTTCAGGATTCAGGACATCCGTAAGGTCAAAAAGTTCAGTTTTAAAGTATCTGTGCTTCCCGAATCATCACAGAGAGGGTTTTCACAATGACCAGGGCCAGAATCAGCCTTGGAGCCCAATGCATCTCCCGAACGTCTTGCACAAACTGTCTGATCATCATTGCACCTGTAACTTTCAAGAAATGGCTTAGGGAGGGCAGGTTATCGTTTTTTCCTGAAAAAATAAAAGCCGGATTAGTGTTTTTCCTGCCCGGCTTGCTGTTTGTGTCTGGTCCGATAGACTAACAGCGATTTATTGCCATCGATTTAAATGCCAGAGGGAATGTGACGTGACCAGAGTTGCCGTTGTGGGTGCCGCCGGACGAATGGGGCGAATGCTCGTGGAAGCCGTTGCCGCTGATCAGCAGTGCCAGCTGGGGGCAGCAATTATCAAGCCTGGCGACAGTCTGTTGGGGGTGGATGCAGGAGACCTGGCTGGCGTTGGCTCGCTGGGTGTGCCATTAGCGGATAATCTGGCGGCAGCCGTCAATGACTTTGACGTTCTGATCGATTTCACGGCGCCTGAGTTGACCATGCAGAATGTTGCACTGTGCCAACAGCATGGGAAAGGCATTGTGATTGGCACCACAGGCTTAAGCATTGACCAGAAAGCGAAACTTGCCAAAGCGGCAGAAGATACCGCCATCGTCTTTGCGCCTAATATGAGTATCGGGGTTAACCTGGTGTTCAAGCTTCTGGAGATGGCGGCAAAAGTGCTGGGTGATGATGCAGATATTGAGGTCATTGAGGCGCACCATCGTCACAAGGTGGACTCGCCCTCCGGAACGGCGCTGAAAATGGGTGAAGTGGTGGCAGATACCCTGGGACGTGACCTGCAGAAGTGTGCGGTTTACGGTCGTGAAGGATATACCGGGCCAAGAGATCGTGAAACCATTGGCTTTGCTACTGTTCGAGCCGGTGATGTAATTGGTGACCATACGGTGCTGTTTGCCTGTGAAGGTGAGCGTGTGGAGGTAACCCATAAAGCCAGCAGCCGGGTGATCTATGCCCGGGGTTCATTGCGAGCGGTTCGTTTTATTTCAGACAAAAAGTCCGGCCTGTTCGATATGCAGGATGTGTTGGGCCTGAAAGTTTGAACCCCTGGATTTTCAGGTGTTTCTCTCCCTCAACAGGGGAACCGGTCAGCGAACAGAGTTGATGGCACTACAGGTTTCGAAGGACAGAAAAATATTCCCCGTTGCAGTAACGTCACTTGCCATAAAACCGCCCGCGGGCTCTGTTCCCGTGATATTGCCGGTTATGATGGCGCTATTTCAGCGGGAAATATGGTCAAGTCTTTGAAAAGGCCCTGTTCTGCACCTCCAGACCTTGATGTGACGCCTCAGAAAATAACAAAAAAAGAGCTATCCACTGTCAGCGAAAACAGCACTCGTCATCATGTTGATGCGGAGCCGAAATTTCGGCCAGCGAATCCCGCAGACAGCCTTGAATCTGATGTATTCAGGATATGCTTTCAGCACCAGATGGAAAGAATTGTCAGCAAAGCCAGACTTCAGTTTTTGCTGGCAACAAAGGAACAAATAGACAGGTTGAAAAACAAAAAAGAGGAGATAACCTGTGTTGAAGAAAAGCTGAGGGATGGTGAAAACAGTCTGCGTAATCCAATGCATCCAATGACCTGTGCAGTCAAACAAATGTTACTGGATCAATCTTTAAGGGAACTGGCTGCATTGCAAATTGAGGTTAAAAAACTGACTGGCTGAGGCTGAGTTGTTGTCCCGGGATGGCTTGAAGCAGTGACCATTCAGTATGCCCTGTACCACAATCGCCAAACCACTAAAAAGTGCTGGAAAAATCAGTTGGTTTGTAGTCTAATGGATTAAATTTGCCTTGAATTTTTGCGGTATGTGACAGGGTGCAAAATCAAAAGCGAGATGGTTTTTTAAAACATCTCGCTTTTTTTGGGTCTGCAAACTGGAGGTCGTAAAGCAACATGGCATTCGGGCATAAGAAACACACATATCAGGCAAATTTTCCAATAGATTCAAGTTCGGGAGGATCCTTTGACTAAGACGGCTGTTTTAGCTCTGGAAGATGGCAGTATTTTCCGGGGAATCGCCATCGGTATGGATGGTGAGACCAGTGGTGAGGTGGTTTTTAACACGGCAATGACCGGTTATCAGGAAATTCTCACCGACCCTTCCTATTCCCGCCAAATCGTTACGCTCACCTATCCCCATATTGGTAATACCGGTATTACTCCGGAAGACGAAGAATCCCCACAAATCCAGGCTGCCGGTCTGATCATCAAGGACCTGCCACTGCTGACCAGCAACTGGCGCAGCAAAATGTCTCTGGATGACTATCTGAAATCCCGCAATATTGTCGCCATCGCGGGTATTGATACCCGCAGGTTGACTCGAATTCTCCGGGAAAAAGGCGCGCAGAATGGCTGTATCCTGGCGGGTGACGCTCTGACCGGAAAAGCGGATGAAGCCAAAGCCCTGGTCAGGGCCCGTGAATTTTCGGGCCTGAAAGGCATGGATCTGGCACAAGAGGTGACCACTGACCAGGCTTACGTATGGACAGAAGGTGTCTGGAGTCTGGAGACCGACAGTCATGCCGACGTGACAGATCTGCCGTTCCACGTCGTGGCTTACGATTTTGGTGTTAAACGAAACATTCTGCGCATGCTGGCTCAGCGAGGCTGTCGCCTTACCGTTGTGCCAGCCAAAACATCCGCCGAAGAGGTTCTGGCCCTGAATCCGGATGGTATTTTCCTCTCTAACGGCCCCGGTGATCCTGAGCCTTGCGATTACGCCATTGCCGCCATTAAGGAAATTCTGGAAACTTCTCTGCCGGTGTTTGGTATCTGTCTGGGTCATCAGTTGCTGGCACTGGCCAGTGGTGCCAAGACCGAGAAGATGAAGTTTGGTCACCACGGCGGCAATCACCCGGTTCAGGATCTCAAGACAGGTCAGGTCATGATTACCAGCCAGAACCACGGTTTTGCGGTAGCTGAAGACTCTTTGCCAGAAAACCTGGAAGCAACCCATAAGTCGCTGTTTGATGGCAGCCTTCAGGGTATTGAGCGGACTGACCGTCCTGCTTTCAGCTTCCAGGGGCACCCCGAAGCAAGCCCGGGGCCACACGATGTTGCCGGGCTGTTTGACCGTTTTGTTGAAATGCTGAAGGCAGCAAAGTAACCAACCCCGTTGCCCTCAATTTTGCCTTGAGCGAGAAAGTGCCACCGGCCTGATTTGATAACTGTCGGAGACATTTTCGCAGAAAACGAGTTACGTGAGAAAAAGATGCCAAAACGTACTGATATTAAAAGTATTCTGATACTCGGGGCTGGTCCAATTATTATCGGCCAGGCCTGTGAGTTTGACTATTCCGGAGCGCAGGCCTGTAAAGCGCTGAAGGAAGAGGGGTTTCGGGTCATCCTGGTAAACTCCAATCCGGCGACCATCATGACCGACCCGGCCATGGCGGACTCAACCTATATTGAGCCGATCCGCTGGGAGACCGTGGAAAAGATTATCGAAAAAGAGCGTCCGGATGCGATCCTCCCAACCATGGGTGGTCAGACCGCGCTGAACTGTGCCCTGGATCTGTTTCATAAAGGTGTTCTGGAAAAGTACAGCCTGACCATGATTGGTGCCAACCAGCAGGCCATCGACAAAGCCGAAGATCGTCAGCTGTTTGACCAGGCCATGAAAAATATCGGTCTGGCAACGCCGCGCTCCGGTATTGCCCATACCATGGAAGAAGCCCGCGCTGTTCTCGATCAGGTTGGCTTTCCCTGTATTATTCGTCCGTCGTTTACTATGGGCGGCACCGGCGGTGGGATTGCCTATAACAAGGAAGAGTTTGAAGAGATCTGCTTCCGTGGCCTCGACCTTTCGCCAACCAATGAGCTGCTGATTGATGAATCGCTGATTGGCTGGAAAGAGTACGAGATGGAAGTGGTTCGTGACCGCAATGATAACTGCATCATTGTCTGTGCCATCGAAAACTTTGACCCCATGGGGGTTCACACCGGTGACTCGATTACCGTCGCGCCAGCCCAGACGCTGACCGATAAGGAATACCAGATTATGCGTAACGCCTCCATTGCGGTACTGCGTGAGATTGGTGTGGAAACCGGCGGTTCCAACGTACAGTTCGGTATCTGCCCGGACACCGGTCGTATGGTGGTCATTGAAATGAACCCCCGGGTATCCCGCTCTTCTGCCCTGGCTTCCAAGGCCACCGGTTTCCCCATTGCCCGTGTTGCCGCCAAGCTGGCGGTGGGTTATACCCTGGATGAGTTGAGCAATGAGATCACCGGTGGTGTGGTTCCAGCCTCTTTTGAGCCATCCATTGATTACGTGGTGACCAAAATTCCCCGCTTTGCCTTTGAGAAGTTCCCCCAGGCTGATGACCGTCTGACCACTCAGATGAAGTCGGTGGGTGAGGTAATGGCCATTGGTCGTTCATTCCAGGAGTCTGTGCAAAAAGCACTGCGTGGTCTGGAAACCGGTGCCACGGGCTTCAACTCCATGTTTGATGTCAAACTGGATGCCTGCTCTGATGCAGAGCGTGAAGATGCGCTGGCCAGAATCCGTCGTGAACTGGTGACACCGAAAGCTGACCGTATCTACTACGTTGCTGATGCCTTCCGTGCCGGTATGGCCCTGGAAGCGATCTTTGCTGAGTGTATGATTGATCCATGGTTCCTGGTACAAATTCAGGATCTGGTGAATGAAGAAGCGTTACTGGCTGACGACGTCGTTAATGGCAAAGGCCTGAGCTCTCTGTCGAAAGAGCGCCTGTTCCGTCTGAAGCAGAAAGGCTTCAGCGATGCCCGTATGGCGGAACTGCTGGGTATTCAAGAAGCTGAGGTTCGCAACTATCGTCGTGAACAGCAGGTCAAGCCCGTCTACAAGCGGGTGGATACCTGTGCGGCCGAATTCCAGTCTACGACAGCGTACATGTACTCTTCCTATGACGAAGAGTGTGAAGCCGAGCCTTCTGGCTGTGAAAAGATCATGGTGATTGGTGGTGGTCCAAACCGTATCGGTCAGGGTATCGAATTTGACTACTGCTGTGTCCATGCGGCACTGGCGGCACGGGAGGACGGTTATGAAACCATTATGGTTAACTGTAATCCGGAGACCGTTTCTACCGATTACGACACCTCTGACCGACTCTACTTTGAGCCGGTAACCCTGGAAGACGTGCTGGCCATCATCGATGTTGAGAGGCCCACCGGTGTTATCGTTCAGTATGGTGGCCAGACACCGCTGAAGCTGGCGTGTGCCCTTGAAGCCGAAGGTGTGCCGATTATCGGAACCAGCCCTGAAGCCATTGACCGTGCCGAAGACCGTGAGCGCTTCCAGCAGATGATCCAGAAACTGGGTCTATTGCAACCCGCTAACGCCACGGTTCGCAGTGAACAGGAAGCGGTGGCCAAAGCGGCGGAGATTGGCTATCCACTGGTGGTTCGTCCCTCCTATGTTCTGGGTGGCCGTGCCATGGAAATTGTCGCCGGCAAAGATGAGCTGGTGCGTTATATGAAAGACGCCGTTCAGGTATCTAACGACAGCCCGGTTCTGCTGGACTATTTCCTGAACCGTGCGGTAGAAGTGGACGTTGATGCGGTGTGTGATGGTGAGCGTGTGGTTATTGGCGCGATCATGCAGCACATCGAACAGGCGGGTATTCACTCCGGTGACTCCAGTTGCTCACTGCCGCCATACAGTCTGAATCGTCGTCATCAGGACGAAATCCGTGAGCAGGTTCGTGCCATGGCACTGGAATTGGGCGTTGTGGGCCTGATGAACGTGCAGCTGGCCATTCAGGATGACCGGGTCTACGTGATTGAGGTGAACCCCAGGGCTTCCCGTACCGTGCCATTTGTCTCCAAGTGCATTGGCCACTCCCTGGCCAAGATTGCGGCACGGGTTATGATGGGTAAAACCCTGGAAGAGCTGAACTTTACTGCTGAGATTATTCCACCATACTACAGTGTCAAAGAAGCGGTTTTCCCATTCAATAAGTTCCCCGGCGTGGATCCGATTCTTGGTCCGGAGATGAAATCCACCGGTGAAGTGATGGGCGTTGGGGCTACTTTCCCGGAAGCCTTTCACAAGGCTCAGCTGGCTGAGAATATGCAGGTGCCAAAGGGGGGGAAGGTCATTCTTTCCGTCCGGGACTTTGACAAGCCTGAGTTGCCGATGGTGGCTCGCCTGCTGATGGATATCGGCTTTGAGCTGCTGGCTACGTCCGGCACGGCGAAAGTCATTGAAGAAGCTGGTTTGCCGGTCACTACCATCAACAAAGTGCATCAGGGAAGACCGCATTTGGTGGACATGATTGTCAATGGTGATATAGCCTTCGTCATCAACACTACTGAAGGTCGTCAGGCCATTGCTGATTCTTACCTGATCCGTCGCTCCGCATTGACCAATAAGGTGCTATATACAACCACCATGGCGGGAGCAGAAGCGATTGCACGTTCGATCGCCTTTGGATCTGAAAGATTGGTCAGGCGGCTTCAGGATCTACACGAAGGTAACGTTGGATGAAAAGAATTCCTATGACAGTGGAGGGTGAAAAAGCCCTCCGTGAGGAACTGGCTCATTTGAAGGGGGTGGAACGTCCTCGTATTTCTGCGGCTATTGCCGAAGCACGGGAGCTCGGAGACCTTAAGGAAAACGCTGAATACCATGCTGCCCGTGAGCAGCAGAGCTTTGTCGAGGGGCGTATCAACGAGATTGAGGCCAAGCTCTCCAATGCCCAGGTGATTGATATTACCTCCATCGCCAAGACCGGCAAGGTGCTGTTCGGTGCCACGATTGTACTGATCAACCTGAATGATGACCGGGAAGTCACCTACAAGATTGTGGGTGACGATGAAGCGGACATCAAAGTAAACAAGATCTCTGTCAACTCACCCATTGCCCGGGCCCTGATCGGCAAGGAAGAGGGGGATGTAGTGGTGGTCAACACGCCTTCTGGCGGTGTTGAATATGAGATTGATGAAGTGCAGCATATTTGATTAATGCGTCACTGAACGTGTATATTTTTTTCCTGCGTATTGAAGCCCTGTATTGCCTGATGCATTGCAGGGCTTTTTGTTGGCTTGATGTTTATTTCCAATGTGAGTTTTGAATGTGTGTTTTGAACAGTGAAAGCCCATAGCTTTTGCCGACAGCAATTAATTGGAAACTGAAGGATGATTATATGAGGGAGTTTTGTTCAACAAGTCTTGTCAAACTGACAAGGTCTTTATGTGCTGACCGCTGACACACTTAATTTGATTATTTATATCAGGAAGTTGCTACTATGCAGGCTGTAGGTGTAAATCAGGTTCAACAAGTTGCCCACGAAGCAGTTGATAATCTGCCATCGTCTGGTGTTTCACGCCATATAAGGGCAAAAGCAAGGGCTTTTGGCAAAAACGTTGCGGTGCTTTGTGGAGTGGCAACTGTGATAGGGGCTTATTGCCTTTATAGAACAGAGGTAGCAAGGCGTTTGATAATGGAAACAAATGATAAAGGTGATGTGGTGATGTATGGGTTGCTAGTGGGAGCTGCTGTGGTTCTTGCGTCCCAGGCTTCTGTGACAATTAGCGAACGGTTGTGTACGCGCCCTGGTGGTTTTATTTTCGAGCGTGTCTGTACCATGCTGGATGCGTATGAGCGACAAGCCGCTGAGGTTGACACTCCAGTTCGACCAGAAAGGTCTGCGGGGCACCACTAACTAGTAGGAGGCTGTCCGAGAATAGTCTGCCCTACTGCGGTTGCGATAAATTGGT
>NZ_JAHHPM010000389.1 GCF_024606345.1 Endozoicomonas sp. YOMI1 | reverse complement strand
AATTTTTCTTTGCCGTAAACCTGAAGCTGCTCCAGCCTCAGCAGGCTATTAATTAGGACTCACCAATTTTAGACAAAAAGTCAGAAAAAAGTTGGCAATTTTTCGAAAAAGTTATTTAGCGTAAAGTTGCTGTGAGTTTCCCCCGGGAATGTTTTCCGAAAAGTGACAGCAATGTCCCCTCTCTATGGTTTGTTTGACTTTATTCAACGCTTTTGAAGTGGGTATCCATAAAACGCTGGAATGATTGATGGTCAAATAAACACTCCTGCTCAGACAGCCTCTCAGTGCAGCAGGTGATTTTTCTGGCCTGGGCATTCCCCGTTTGGCAGTGAACTAAATCCTTTTCCTACGGTCATACTCATATGATGACTGCGTGAAAAACAAAATTCGCTCATCCTCTTGAGAGTACCTGAAACAATCCCATGAAGAATTGAACATGTTAACCACCAGTAAACTCGCTGTTTCTCCATCAAAAATCGCAGCACCCGTCAACAGAACCGATAAAAAAAACAGAGCTGCCTGACTCCCCGGTAAACCGTTTTACCAGCCAGGTAACCCGGGGAACACTGGGCAGTAACGGCCAATCCGGTATGGACACGGACCCTCAGCCCCGTCCTGAGAACCGATGTGTTGAAAAGAGCCTGCTTCCTTTCTATTCAGGACCACGGCTCAGTCTTGCTTGTCCGGGAAATATATTGCCATTGGATCAAAGCCGCAATGTACGGCAAGAGTATCTACAGTGTGCAAAAGCCGGGTACGCCTGGACTCGCTATCCGGATCCGTTGGATGAGGCCGCCTGGCATGCGCTTAAAGAGACAGACCCTGATCGGGCCGTCCAATGGTTGCGTAACCTTCCGGCCCCGGAATATAAGGGCACTTTGCACTATCCAATCGACCATGTCTGGCATTGGGAGGAGTGCCGACTGATTAAGGACCCGGTTGTCTGTGGTACTGACCGGGTATGTGATCAACAAACGCCCACCGGACAAAATCATCACCAGTCCGTTAGCCGCAAGTGCAAGGACATTCCCCGAAGCTGTTACGCCGATGTTGCGCGTGTGGGACGCAGCCCCTGTGGCATGGGCAAACTGGTCTATAACGTGGAATTTGTGAAAAAAGACACTCCTGACTGGCGTCCCGGGCAACCCGGGTTTATCCCGCGACTGGCCAATGGTTATGACCTGTTACGTGGTGAAGAAGAGCAGCTGTCGTTCAGTAATTTTCGCTCGCCTTCGGTACGACTGACCCCGACGCTGGACATCGATGACCCAAAGAATGCCTACGAAATTTACACACGCATCCTGGTCGATTGTTATTCTCCCCTGAAACGTTGAGCTACGAAGATTATTTGGCTCCTGATGCCCGATACACGTTCAAAGTGACCATGAATCTGAAAAATATGCCGTTCTACTACCAGCCCTGCGTATCACAGCCTGCTGCTCCAGATTGCCAATGGTATGCATTATGGGGGTTTTTCAGTCCGCAGCGGTACGAAACGCGCAGTTTCTCGCACAAAAGCCTGGATATTACCGTCACTACTCCGTCCCAGGTTGACCTGAGAGGCTGGCAGCCGACATTCTGGACCCTAGTACGTTACGCTCAGTTTGTCGCTCCGTTTTATGGGATCGGCAAAGTAGTAATGGCGGGGAATCAACTCTGATGCCGGGCATGGGCGAGCTTGACCAGGCCTCAAGCGATGTGTTGCATCGACTGATGTTTCGCGGTTCAGGCAAAACCGGAGGCTTATTTTAATTATTTTCAGAGGGATAATAGTCAACCCATGATCCGAATCGGGTTTGCCAGATATTACGATTAAGTAGTTGGCCAAATGGAATCGTATATTTCTGGCTAAGTGGGCAGTTACTA
>NZ_JAHHPM010000388.1 GCF_024606345.1 Endozoicomonas sp. YOMI1 | reverse complement strand
TACCCTGGTGGCCGATGCGCTGCGCAATAAAAACAGTAATAAAATGCACCCGGTGCCGGAACCCTTCACCGCCGATGACCAGTGCCCGGAAGATGAGCTACTACTGCGCCAGGTGCTGCGTTTCGGAGATACCGTGGATATCATGCGGGTCTTTCCGCCCGGGCCAGACTTTCCCGCCATTAACCGGGCAGCGGGTTCAGCAAAATTGACTGCAGCAACCCTCAATGACGGCTATTTTCACCCGGAAGCCATTGAGCTGCTGGGCGTGGTCAATCATCCAGAGTTTACGCGGCTGATCCAGGCAGCACTGCTGACGTTCCGGAATCTGGCCAGCATCACCGGGGGCTGGCATCATGGCAACCATGCCAACCCGTTCTCAAGTAAATACGGCTTGGCGGTTGATAACGATAAACGACGATTACGGATTGAACGGGCACCCGAGCCTTATGTGTGCCTGCGCGAAAGTCTGGATGACCTGGTGCGGCTCGTTATTGCGAAAAAAGCCGGAGTCCAGCCCTGCTTTGCGGAGCATCCCAAGCACAAGGACAGTACCGGAGCACCGGATTGCTGGGACCCAGGTATCGGGTTCGCCGGTGCCTACCGGAAGTTGCACAATGAGCAAGAGCTGCGGCAAGTTCGGTTACCCGCCATGACCCTGAAGGAAAAGATGACTGTCGTTGCTGAGGAACTGCCCGGCTTAGAATCATTGCTATCGTCGGCCACCGACGACGGCATCCAGTCAGAGATCAGGCGACTGCAACAGAAGGGAATCCTTCCCGCCATTGGCACACCGCGACAATCTGAGCTGGAGCAGATACTCAAACAACCGCGCTGTGTCGGCGCTCGGATACTTAATAAGCGTGGGCTTGCGGTGGCGCCTGTTGACCATGAAGGGAGAATCTTTTACCGAATGGCGCCAAAACGCAAAAGGCAACGCACTGAGCCTGATAATGACGCCTGTCGCCACAATACCGGACCTGTACCTAAACGGCAGAGGAAAAGCTCCAAACGAACGACCGCTGTAATTATTCCTTGATATATTTCATTACTCGACTTTAGACTTTGCATGACACGAAAGATTGGTCAGGTTCCGATAAAATA
>NZ_JAHHPM010000387.1 GCF_024606345.1 Endozoicomonas sp. YOMI1 | reverse complement strand
CGGGCTACTGCCATAACTGTCGCTGGTGTTCACGGTAACGGGAGGTTCCATTGTTAGTTGCCATCTTCAGGTGATTGCCAATCAGGCATTTTGGATGGGATTGCCGGGAAAAAGTTCAAGGCAATCGGAATGATCGTATAACACCAATTCCGCCATATTAAATATGATGTCGAGCTAAATCCGTGTGAGTGGGGTGGTTTTTTTCACCCAGTTGTTATCTTTAGTGCAGTCAGGGATTATGGCATAACCTTCCTTGCGGGCATGTTATCCGGATAATTATTCTGCCTTCATAGAATTGTCATATTCGAGCTCTATATTTGATTTCCAGAAGTCAAGCAAGGAGGCCCTCGCCTCAGATCAATCTTGGATAGCCCTTAAAGATTATAGGGTGCTGTTAATCGAACAGGGCGTGTAAAGCCTGGAGAGAAGATGATGAAAATAAAAACACTCGTAACTGCATTTAATAGGGCTATGGCAGTGTCTGCTACCGCAGCACTGGCGCTGGCCAGTGGCTCTGCAATGGCCAGCCAGCTGGACCCATCTTTGCCAAAGTACAGTAAGTCCAGTGGTGTGTCCGGCAACCTGTCCTCCGTGGGTTCAGACACGCTGGCTAACCTGATGACGCTCTGGGCCGAAGATTTCAAGCGCATTTATCCCAATGTGAATGTTCAGATTCAGGCTGCGGGTTCTTCCACTGCACCTCCCGCTCTGACAGAAAGTACCTCAAACTTTGGCCCCATGAGCCGGAAAATGAAGGACAAAGAGCTGGAAGCATTTGAGAAGAAACATGGTTACAAGCCAACGGCCATTCCTGTGGCTATTGATGCGCTGGCGGTCTTTGTGAACAAAGATAACCCCATTAAAGGTCTGACCATGGCCGAAGTGGATGCGATTTTCTCGTCAACCCGCAAGTGTGGCGCAGATAGTGACGTGAACACCTGGGGTGATATTGGCCTGAGTGGATCCTGGAAGAACCGCTCTGTGCAGCTTTACGGTCGTAACTCGGTATCCGGCACTTATGGTTACTTCAAGAAGAAGGCCCTGTGCAAAGGTGACTTCAAAAACAGTGTGAATGAGCAGCCAGGCTCCGCCTCTGTTGTTCAGTCGGTTTCTGCATCACTGAATGGTATTGGCTATTCCGGTATTGGTTACAAAACCTCCAGCGTGAGAACCGTTGCACTGGCGAAGAAAGAAGGCCAATCCTTTGTTGAGGCGACGCCGCTGAATGCGGTTGATGGCAGCTATCCTCTGTCACGTTTCCTCTATGTTTATGTGAATAAGCAGCCTAACAAGCCATTATCTCCACTTGAGCGCGAATTTGTTAAGCTGCTGCTCTCTAAGCAGGGGCAGGAAGTGGTTGTGAAGGATGGCTATATCCCACTGCCGGGCAGGGTGGTTGATAAATACCTCGCTAAGCTCGGACTGGATAATACGACGGTTGCCAGCAAGTAATGTTATTGCTGAGTTGATATAAAGCCACTGTCTTCAGTGGCTTTATTTTTTTGGATAACCCTTCTACGGAACCGTATCAATAGCCTTGATTACAGAGTCATCGCCGCGATCCAGGCAAAAAGGATCATGGGAATGTTGTAGTGCATAAACGTTGGAATGACGGTGTCACGAATGTGGTCGTGCTGGCCATCCACACCAAGCCCGGCTGTTGGGCCAATGGTGGAGTCTGAGGCTGGAGAACCTGCGTCACCAAGCGCGCCGGATGCACCAACAATCGCTGCGGTTGCCAGGGGTGAAAAGCCAAGAGCCAGTGCCAGTGGGACATAGAGTGTGGCAATGATGGGAATGGTTGAGAATGAAGAACCAATGCCCATGGTGATCAGCAACCCAACAGCCAGCATCAGACATGCGGCCAGTGCCCTGCTGCCCAAAACCAGCTCTTCAACCATGGCCACCAGGGCAGGGATATCCCCGGTTGTCCTGAGCACTTCGGCAAAGCCGGAGGCAGAGATCATGATAAATCCACACAGGGCCATCATTCTTACACCCCGGGCAAAGACATCATCTGCTTCCCGCCAGTTCACAATGCCGCCGAGGATCATCATCATAAAGCCTGTGGCAGCACCCATGGCCATGGAGTCGGTGAACAGTTGCACGCCGAGTGCTGCGGCAATGGATACCAGGGTAATCAGGACGGCCTTTGGCTCCATGGATGACTGCTCTTCCTTAGCGGCTTTCAGGGCGCTCTCTTCAATGTGGTAGTGGCGAGGCTTACGGTAAGTCCAGAACACGGCCACAAGCAGGCCAATAAACATGCCGAGTACCGGCAAAGCCATGGCCGATGGCATCAGGTCAGGGTCAACGTTCAAGCCATTATCGTTGAGATTGCCCGCCAGGATCTGGGTCAGGTAGATATTGCCGAAGCCAATGGGAACCAGCATATAGGTTGCAATCAGACCAAACGACAGGGTACTTGCTACCGCTCTGCGGTCCAGCTGTAAAGAGCTGAAAACACCCAGTAGTGGTGGGATCAGAATAGGAATAAAGGCGATATGTACGGGGACCACATTCTGAGAGGCAAAGGCCATCAGCAGAATGCTTCCCAGGATCGAGATCCTGAGGCCAGATGTTTTATCGGTCTGGGCTACTCTCTGAATAATTCGATCGGCCAGCCACTGGGGAATCCCGGATGCGGATATGGCCATGGCGAAAGCGCCCAGCATACCATAGCTGATGGCGATGCTGGCACCACCCCCCAATCCATCGGCAAAAGCGGTGAGTGTTGCATCAAACCCCAGTCCACCTGCAAGACCACCACAAATGGCACCAAAAAAAAGGGCGAGTACAACGTTTACACGCAAGACACTCAAGGTCAGCATGATGGCAACAGCCAAAATGACAGCGTTCATAGTAATCCAGTTTTGTGTTCTTTTGAGTTATAAGCGGTTTGCGATACTTCAATCCACAGCACAATCTAAACCACACCAGCGTAGAGCTTGTTTAGAGCAGTCACATTCCGTGATTAGTTTTGCCTTGAGCTCTTTTTTCTAGTTGCAAATTAATATATTACACATTCAGGCTAGAATCTCAGGCGATAAAAGTAAATGTATTCGGATACGATCGAACCAGTAGATCAATGGTGGTGTCACATTACTGTCATATTGATTCTGTATGTTACGGGCATGATTTAATCTGGCTTGCGCTATGTATCAACAATCGATGGATAACAGCCCGGGTATTGATTTCAATACACCGGCACTCAAAAAATATCGTTCTCTGCGCTTCTTAAAAGACCGTCTTGCCCGCTGGGGGGTTGCCTCCGGTGGTCTTGGCGTTATTGTGGCGATTCTCCTGATTTTCTTTTACCTCCTCTATGAGGTTCTGCCGCTATTTAACCGCGCTGAGATTACCCGGGTTGCTTCATACCCATCGACACTGACTTTCGTTGATGAGAAAGTTGATAAGAAAAAAGCACCGGTATTTCTCTCTGTTGAAGAGCAGGCAGAAGTGGCAATGAAAGCAGAGGCTTCCGGTAATCTGCGTTTTTTCTCTACCCAAACCGGTGAATGGTTACAGAATGAGTCTCTGCCAATACCTGCGGGCAGTGACGTGGTCAAGGTGGTCGGGGATGCTTCTGGTTCCAATCTGATGGCGGCCGGTCTCACAACCGGAGAGATCATACTGTTCGATCAGGGCTATAAGATTACCTGGCCAGATGACCGCCGGAAGATCACACCAGAAGTCAGCTATCCCTACGAGCGGCGGCCCTTTGCCATAAATGACTTTTCAGCCCCGGTTTCGCAACTGGCGATCAGTGACGGTGAGGAAAAGCTCCTGATTGCCGCCAGCATCAATAACCAGCTGGTGATGGAGGTGGTTCATAAGGAAGCGGATTTTTTAACCGAGTCCGTCACTTTTGAGCAGCAGTCTGTCAACCTGCCGGTTATCAGTGGACTTTCTGCGGCAGGTGACCTTGAAATCCGCCAGTTGCTGATTGATCCGGAACAAACCTGGCTTTACGTCCTCAGTGGCAGCAATCAACTGACGGTGATCAATATCAGCGATATTGATCGTCCCTATATCCATGAGACGCTCAATCTAACCAACCAGGGAGTAGACGTTACCGCGTTGACGTTCCTGCTGGGCGGGGTGTCCCTGCTGGTCGGCGACTCGGAAGGCCATATCGCCCAGTGGTTTATGGTTCGTGAGGATGGTCGTCTGAATTTGCACAATATTCGTTCTTTCAGCCTCGGCAATAATCCCATCGACAAGATTGTTCCGGAGCATCGGCGCAAGGGTTTTCTGGCGTCGGATGTGAATGGTCAGGTCGGTCTGTATTACACCACGGCAAACCGTTCTCTGCTGGTGGAGCCATTAGCTGCGGGTCGAATTGATCAAATGGCCGTAGCGCCAAGAGGCAATTATCTGATTCTGGCAAGCCAGGGCGAGACTCAATTCCTGAAAATCGATAATGAGCATCCGGAAATATCCTGGTCTGCCCTATGGGGTAAAGTCTGGTATGAGTCTTACAATCAGCCGGATTACATCTGGCAGTCCTCTGCATCAAATAATGATTTTGAGCCCAAACTCAGCCTGATGCCACTGTCGTTCGGGACGCTCAAAGCGGCGTTTTACGCCATGTTGCTGGCAGCACCGCTGGCGATTTGTGCGGCCATCTACACTGCCTATTTTATGGCTCCGGGTATGCGCAGAAAGGTAAAGCCGGTGATTGAGCTGATGGAGGCACTGCCTACGGTCATTCTTGGTTTCCTGGCGGGTCTCTGGCTGGCCCCGCTGATTGAGAATCAGCTGGTGGGTATTTTTGCCCTGTTGCTCTTTGTGCCAGCGGGCATCCTGTTGTTTGCTTTTGCCTGGGATAGCTTGCCTTCAAGTATTCGTCACCGAATGCCTGACGGTATGCAGGCCGGATTGCTGGTGCCCGTGGTGTTAATCAGTGGTGCCTTGGCCATGTCGCTCAGTTCCAGCCTTGAACTCTGGCTGTTTGACGGTGATATGCGTACCTGGCTGACCACTGAGCTGGGCATTCCCTACGACCAGCGTAATGCCCTGGTCGTAGGACTGGCCATGGGTTTTGCCGTTATTCCAACCATATTTTCCATCGCGGAGGATGCGATATTCAGCGTACCCAGGCACCTGACCTATGGTTCCCTGGCCCTGGGAGCAACACCCTGGCAGACCCTGACCCGTGTGGTGCTATTGACTGCCAGTCCGGGGATTTTCTCTGCGCTGATGATTGGTATGGGAAGGGCAGTGGGTGAAACCATGATCGTGCTGATGGCCACAGGGAATACGCCCATTATGGATGCCAATATCTTTGAGGGAATGAGAACGCTGGCGGCCAATATTGCGGTTGAGATGCCAGAATCGGAAGTGGGCAGTAGCCATTACCGAATTCTCTTTCTGGCTGCCCTGGTGCTTTTCCTGTTTACCTTTGTGGTGAACACGGCGGCGGAGATGGTGCGTCATCGACTCCGCAAGAAATACAGTTCGCTCTAAGGCATTGCCCCGGAATAATTTGCACATTTCTGAGTTTCAAAACTACGTTCGTCCTGAG
>NZ_JAHHPM010000386.1 GCF_024606345.1 Endozoicomonas sp. YOMI1 | reverse complement strand
TCCCCGCCTGCGCGGCCCGGCCCGATTGGGCGAGGGTTTACGACGATTTTGCTAAGGGGTATTCAGGGTCGTTCCCGATTTTAGCAAGAGTGGAAGCATCAGCGACTTTGATGCTTTTCGCCACACCGGTTGGCAGAAAACTGGTCAGCCCTGCCAGTGTCATTGCCTCTGGGAAAAAATCACTGGCATGCCTGGGTGCCCGGAGATAGTGCCCGACAGGCGAAAAAGTTTTTCCGAGCGCAAAGAAGCGAATTATTGTCAGCTTGAAGGAGGGATGGTTATTCTGGTGCTGGCAGGTAAACCGGGATGAGAAGATTAAAGTGCATTTCTCCCTGCATCAAGAGGCTGTCGCGAAACCCGAAAGCGAGTCTCTCCGTGTAGGTCGGCTCCTAAGGGAGCCGACACCCGAACCAATCGCCATGCACGATGATCTGTGAGTTTCATGGGGGATGGCGGTCGGGCCACGAGTTGGCTCGCTTGCGAACCGACTTCATCAGGTATTCATTACTCGCCTGACTGTATTAAGATAGTCCTGAGGCTTACCTTTCTTGGGAGTGAAGCGCGACCATACATAAAAATAATATTAACTCGGCGTGGATATTTTGTGGGATATTTCTGGTCACGTTGCTATGGGCACTGGAGTTTGATAACCGACCAAGAGCCCGTCTGGTCGCTCCCTACTCATCCGACCATCTCAATTCATCAACGAATGAACAGGTCACGCAAAGTGACCGAAGCAATGGCCTGAAGTCTAACGTACTTACATCGAATATCATTGCTGACCATTAGAGGGCCAGATAATAAGGTGACATCAACTGTCTGGTTTCTTGGGTGTAGTGAGGAGACTGGATATATATAGTGACAGTCTCCTCTTGTGTTTCCTGAGGTTTATCCCGGATCAGGTGTTTTAACACCAGGATATGGCGATGGTTCGGATGGCGGCTGGAAGAACGCAGCCCAATCTGTTTGATCACACCCAGTCCTTCCAGGGCAGCCGCTGCCAAAAAACGCTGTGTGGATTCCACGGGCAGTAGAATCCAGGCTTCGCCAGTGATCGCTAAATGCCAGGAAATCACCCTGGCAAGATCAGTAAAACTCAGGCTATCGGTATGGCGGGCCATGTTTCGTCGCTGATCATCCCCCTTGAAGGATTGCTGAAAAAAAGGCGGGTTCGAAATGACACAGTCAAAGCGTTGCTGGCTGGTGGCAGAGAATATCTGGATAGCGCTATTGACCAGCTGAAACTGATCGGCCCACGGACTGGCGATAAAGTTACTGACCGCTTGCTTTGACGCTTCTTCATCCAGCTCCACGGCCGTGATTTTCCCATTACAGTTCTGAGCTGCCATCAGGCTGAGCAGTCCGGTGCCTGCGCCAATATCCAGAATTGACTGGCTATGTTGTAATCCGGATGACTCAGCCAGAAGGGCTCCAAAGATGCAGGCATCTGTGGTGACTTTCATGGCGCATTCACCCTGGTCAATTCTGAACTGTTTAAAAGCAAAGTAGCTGTTTCTGGCCATGACGTTTACTTTCTACTCAGGTGCTGCTGAGCCAGAACGGCAACAATAATCATATTCAAGCCAGCATAGGTGGCAGGATAGATAGACTCACCAAGAATATTGGCGATGAAAATCAGTGATAGAAACGGACTAAAGTAGCTGATATTGCTGATCATGGCGGTATTTTCCGCCAGTTTAAGGGCTTTCAGCCACAGGATATAAGCAAAGCCCATTTCAATCAGACCAACATAGGCTGCTGCTGCCAGGCCTTTAGAGGCAATGGGCCAGAAACCGGAGAAGAGGGCGGTGGCGCCAATAATCCAGGGCAGTCCACAGATGAAGCAGATCAGCAGGCCAACCACAGGATCCCCTTCACGTCGGGTATTCAATAGCCAGTAAAGCGCCCAGATGATGGTACTTGAAAGTGCCAGAACAACACCGGTGGGGCTGGAGAAATTAAGGTTTTGAAACTCCCCACGGGTACAGATAATCGATACACCCGCGTAGGCCAGCAGGCAGCAGAGCAGGCTGGTAAAGGACAGCTTTCTGCCTAGCAAAGGAACGGCAAGCAGGGTTAGCGCCATTGGCCAGCTGTAATTTAATGCCTGCGCCTGTTGGGCCGGAAGCAGATCATAAGCGCCAAACAAGGCAACGTGATAGAGAAAAGGGTTTAACAGTCCCAAGGCCAGGAATAATTTCGGTGATTGTTTGAATTGGGAGACGATTAAATCAGCCTTTCCCTGAATCATGACAATGATGGTAAGCACAATGATGGAAGTTGCCACGGACCAGAATACCAGCTGCCATGGGTCAAGATATTTAAGGGCTATTTTAAAGGCGGTGGCAATGGTCGACCATAATAAGGCCGTGGCCAGGGCATAGAAACAGGCTTTGCTATTGTCTGTCATGAATACTGCTTGGAGACGTTATGAGTATGTTTGAGTATTTAGCAATACTATCTTACAGGCCCGAAAAGAAACAGGTAGTCTCTTTTAATGTGAAAATCATCACTCACTTCATAAAAAAACTTGACGAATTGCAAGGTCTCCTGGCGCAATCGGCTTGTATTGACCCCGCTCTAAAGACGAATGCTATCGCTGGATAGAGCAACCCCTCAGCCACTTTGAATACTGATCTTCCGGGGGAGTATGTCTTATTAAATGGTGCTATGAAGCCGGTCATGGGGAGGCTTATCTTTATTGGCAGACGACCGATAACCATGAGCATGAAAATCAAGACCGTTGTTTATCCTGATCAGCTGCAGGTCTTTATCAAGGCGGGGATATAAGATGACAAATGTTCAGGCCGTTGCCATTCATGACCTTGAGCAGAGTATTGGTGAAACTGAAGTTTTGCGAATTCCGGAGCTGGTTATTAATGCTGGTGAAACGGTGTGTCTTCAAGGTGGGAATGGCTCTGGCAAAACCACCTTGTTAAGAGCCCTGATGGGGCTTGTTCGCTGTAACAGTGGTGATGTGATGGTTCTGGGCAATGATTTAAGAAAAATTGGCACCTCCTCTCTGGAAAGACTCCGTGCCGACTCTATCGGGTTTGTTTTTCAGCACTATAAGCTGGTTCCTTATTTAAGTGCCTTCGATAACATTCTGTTGCCCTGCTATTTCTCAGCGAAAAGGAGGTATGAAGCTGAAAGGAAGTGTGAAACTGCCGCCAAGGATGCCATTCGTCTGATTCGCAAGCTCAGCTTAACAGACCCATCCCGGCTATCAAAAAATGCTGCACAATACAGCGCCGGTCAACAACAGCGCTTTGCGATTGCCCGTGCACTGATTGGCAAGCCTGAAATGGTGTTGGCAGATGAACCGGCTTCGGCCATGGACGGCAGGGGGAAGAAAGCCGTTTACCAGCTTTTACAGGATGAATGCCGTGCCAGTGGAGCCACACTGATCTGTACAACCCATGATGAAAACGGCATTGATGGTTTTGACCGGTATGTGAACATGGATACCTTGAACCTGGCAAGGGAGCGCGAAAACCGATGGTCATTATGAAGATTATGCGCAGAAGCCTTGGTCAGAGAGCCGGGCGTTCAACGATTTCGATTCTGGCTCTTGCTTTCAGTATTGCGCTTCTTCTGGTGATCAGCCATATTCATGAAGCCGTCCGATCCTATGCCCGACAGGTGTCTTCAGGTGCAGACCTGATTGTCGGAGCACCTTCGCAGCCGGTACATCTTGTCCTTTACAGTCTTTTTCGCATTGGCCCTCCTCCCCAGGTGATACCCTGGGAAATCTATGAAGCCATTGCTGGCCTGAAGGATGTGGAGTGGGCTGCACCTGTGTCCACCAACGAAAGTCACCGTGGATATACAGTGACCGGCAGTACTGCACGTTATATGGAAACGCTGCAGCTGAAAGCCCTTAATTTCATTGGCAGTGGATCAGGCACGGCATTCAGAAATCATCGGTCTGCATTTATTGGTGCCAGTCTGGCAGCAGACTATCAGCCCGGAGAAACCCTGACGATAGCCAATGGCTTTTCTCCTTCATTAAAAGATGAGTATCAAACGCCATTTATTATTCAGGGGGTTTTAATGGAAACCGGAACCTCACTGGACAGTAATATTTTAATTCCTATTGAAGGGTTACGAAAAATCCGAAAAGCCCATGGAATAAAAACTGATAACCTTAACTTCATTTTGATAAAACTGCGACATCGCCACTCCCTCTTTAAGGTGCAGAAGGAACTGAAGTCAACATTCAATACACCACTTGAAGTAGTGATTCCCTCGTTCGAGCTGGAAAAGCTTGGGCCTTATCAGCGAATGCTGAATAATGTGTTTGTGGCGATGAGCTTTATCATCGGACTGCTCTCCCTGATGATGATCTATTTTAATCTTTCTGCCGGTTTTTCCGAGCGAAAACAGGAAGTCGAACTGTTGCGAATGGTAGGGGCAAGCCCCTGGCAGCTGGCAGCCCTGACATGGGCAGAACCTATGCTGCAGATTCTGTTTGCTCTTTGCTCTGGTGTCGTTATCTATAAAGTATCGACTCTGTTCCTCGGGAGCTGGATTCCTGTTGTGAGCAACATCGCACTGCCTTTTGAGCGGCTGCTTTGGTTATTGTCGCTGTTTTTGCTGGGTTTTCTGGTTGCCTGCTTGCCAGCATGGCGATTGTATGGTTTTTCCAGAAGAACTTAGGAATGTTTAGACCTGTGATCAACCGTTCTCATGGCTAACTGATGGTCCTCTGGCAGGCTCTATGACACCCGCATTGGTAAGCCATCTTAAGTTAATCCAAAACAGCTTCCTCTGCATATGGATTAGATTGAATAGTTTATGGCCGCATCCATGGATGGGGCTCCCACCATAAACGTGGAGGTTTCTTTCAATTATTTACCACCTTCATTCTAAAGGGCAATAACTTGAGAGCGAGGTTCATCATGCTTGCAGAATTTAAACGTCAATCGGTTTATATCTATTAATGTAGTGCAGGTAAGCTGCGTTACTTGTTAAAAATCATAGCAATAACGTGTAATACATTACGAGAAAAATACTCTAAAAAAAGTTGAAACCAATTGAAGGTGGCCAAAGTCTATTGTAGGTGTCTATTAAAGAAAAAAGAGGTTTTTATTTATGGATCGCATGTCATCATTCCCCGCCACCACTCAACCATTGACAACTTCTGTAGATTCAAAAGGTTCAAATGGTGCGCCAATAACAGTTTCTTCCAATATAGCTGGAACGGATACCGTAACAGTGGCTGCAGGGGATACGAAGAATGAAATGCCAGACAGGTCATCAGGAGAAGAGAAAGGGCCGGGTGGTGATTCAATAAGTGATAAGACCGTTAAGGAGACCAAAGCTGATACTCAAATGAGTGACAAGGGTGTAGGCGGTCTAGAAGAAAAAGGTTCGGAAGAGACTGCAGCAGACGCAGCAGCAACTGCAACAGAATCTGGTGAAAAGGAACAGGTTAAATTAGTGTCTGATAAGGTTCAGACTGTTCAAATAGATGATGGCTCAAAGGCTGCAGAAGCTACGGCAGAGCAGCCTGAACTGGAGAAAAATGACTCCCCGGAGGCTGAAGGGGATAGTAAAGGAGCAGATGAAAGTGCTGAATCTGGGGAAACCATTGAAACCACGCAAGAAGAAGGTAAAAAGGAGGGATGATGATGTCTGGTCTTTGCGATGTGCTGGAAGCGATTGTTTGTTAACCAGCTTTCATCATTTATGCTTTAGCAAAAACGTCCTAAACCCTCGCCCAATACGGGCGGGGATATAAGACGGGAAGGCCGGGCCGCGCAGGCGTAGAGCCTTCCGCC
>NZ_JAHHPM010000385.1 GCF_024606345.1 Endozoicomonas sp. YOMI1 | reverse complement strand
ATTCTCCTCAGAATCAGAAATTTTTATCCTCAATTTCTCGCAATCCTCGCTACGGACGCTATTCTCGGACAGCCTCCCAGGCTGGCCTCTATTTTCATAGCCATTGATTAAATTTTTAAATCAATTCAGTTGACGGAGCCTTAATTCTTGATTATTTTCCAGAAAAGGATATAGACTGTAATTACACAGGGCTGTCAGGAATCTTCTGACTTCAGGGATATGGCCCAGACAGGGCAGCCGTTATAAACACTCGCAGGCATCAATCAACACTTAGCTGTCCTTTATCATAATAAGTCAAACACTTTCTGATCTTCCTGCAAAGACAACGGCCACTTACCTTTCAATTTAACATTCGCACACTACTGGTTATGCATCTTACCGAACTGAAGAAAAAGTCTGTTCCTGAACTTCTGGCGATAGCGAATGAAATGGGTCTCGAAAACCTTGCCCGTTCCAGGAAGCAGGATGTAATTTTCACCATACTCAAACGCCATGCACGCAGTGGTGAAGATATCTATGGTGATGGTGTTCTGGAAATTCTCCAGGATGGTTTTGGTTTTCTCCGTTCCGCTGATAGTTCTTATCTGGCGGGACCCGACGATATTTATGTTTCCCCAAGTCAGATTCGCCGATTTAATCTGAGAACGGGCGATACGATTTCCGGAAAAATTCGTCCACCCAAGGAGGGAGAAAGATATTTTGCCCTCCTTAAGGTGAATGAAATCAATTTTGACCAACCAGAAAATGCCCGCAATAAAATCCTGTTTGAAAACCTTACGCCATTGTTTCCTCAGGACCGTCTCACTATGGAGATGGGAAATGGTGCAACAGAGGATTTAACTGCTCGAATTATCGACCTGGTAGCCCCTATTGGCAAAGGTCAGCGTGGCCTGATTGTATCTCCTCCTAAAGCGGGTAAAACACTGATGCTGCAGAATATTGCGGCAAACATCACCCGTAATAATCCGGAGTGCTACCTGATTGTTCTGCTGATTGATGAGCGTCCGGAAGAAGTAACAGAAATGTCCCGGTCTGTGCGTGGCGAAGTTGTCGCCTCTACCTTTGATGAGCCTCCTTCACGTCATGTACAGGTTGCCGAGATGGTGCTGGAAAAAGCCAAGCGTCTGGTAGAGCACAAGAAAGATGTTGTTATTCTGCTGGATTCCATTACCCGTTTGGCCCGTGCTTACAACACCGTAATTCCCTCCTCCGGCAAGGTTCTTACTGGTGGTGTTGATGCTCATGCCCTTGAGCGTCCGAAGCGTTTCTTTGGTGCTGCCCGCAACATTGAAGAGGGTGGCAGCCTGACCATTCTGGCAACCGCACTGGTTGATACGGGCTCCAAAATGGATGAGGTTATCTTTGAGGAATTCAAGGGTACCGGTAATATGGAACTCCACCTTGACCGTCGGGCGGCCGAAAAGCGGGTCTTCCCTGCCATTGGTATCAACAAATCAGGCACTCGCCGTGAAGATCTGCTGACCACAGAAGAAGAGCTTCAGCGTATGTGGATTCTTCGTAAAATCCTGCACCCAATGGATGAAATTCAGGCCATTGAATTCCTGCTGGATCGGATGAAGCACACCAAGACGAATGAAGAGTTCTTCCAGTCCATGAAACGGAAGTAATTTTTATTCCCATAGGAAGGGCTGTGAGAAGGATGTCGTTTGATCACTATCACAGTCTCTGCCGGGGGATAAGATAAGGACAAAAGCGCCTGCAAGCCTGTTTCTACCAATGAACCACCTCGCAACAATATATCAGGCTTTGATCATCCTATTTCGGCACGCTCATTTTTCGGGGCGGGAATAGCGTAAATGGAAAGCTTCTGTAATTCGATCCTCATCATCAGACAGCAATAACCTCTTTATCATCTGTTTCAACTGAATTAGTTTTCGCTATTCAGGAGAAAACTGCCAGAGCCTGAAAAAGTCAGAGCCAAAGAAGAAATATTCATGAAATACAAGGATCTCCGGGATTTCATTGATCAGCTGGAAAAACAGGGGGAACTCAAGCGAATCACGTTTGAAGTTGACCCGGTTCTGGAAATGACTGAAATCTGTGATCGAACCTTGAAAAAAGGTGGTCCCGCCCTATTGTTTGAAAATCCCAAAGGCTTCGATATGCCAGTGTTGGGGAACCTGTTTGGCACGCAGAAGCGGGTTGCCCTGGGTATGGGGCAGAAGGATATCGGTGCACTGAGAGATCTGGGTGAGCTGTTGGCATACCTGAAAGAGCCGGATCCCCCAAAAGGCTTGAGAGATGCCATTGAAAAGCTTCCTCTGTTCAGGCAGGTGCTGAACATGGGGCCAAAGGTGGTTAAATCGGCACCTTGTCAGGAAGTAGTACTGCAAGGTGATGATATTGATTTAACCCGGCTGCCAATTCAGACCTGCTGGCCAGGGGATGCTGCACCATTGATTACCTGGCCCCTGGTGATTACCCGTGGTCCGGAAAAAGAGCGCCATAACCTGGGCATATATCGTCAGCAGCTGCTTGGCAGGAATAAAGTAATCATGCGCTGGCTGTCCCATCGAGGGGGGGCACTTGATTTCAGAGACTGGCAGAAAAAATATCCGGACACCCCTTTTCCGGTATCGGTGGCTTTAGGCGCTGATCCCGCGACCATTCTTGGTGCTGTTACACCGGTCCCTGACTCATTATCAGAATATGCTTTTGCCGGTTTGTTAAGGGGCAGAAAAACCGAGTTAACCAACAGTCGCTCGAATGATCTGCAGGTTCCTGCCAGTGCCGAGATTGTCCTTGAAGGTTTTATCTATCCCGGAGAGATGGCGGATGAGGGCCCATACGGCGATCATACCGGCTATTACAACGAGGTTGAGTCATTCCCGGTATTTACCGTTGAATGTGTGACACACCGACGTAACCCCATTTATCACAGCACCTATACAGGGCGTCCACCGGATGAACCGGCAATACTGGGATTGGCTTTTAACGAAATATTTGTCCCCATTCTCAAGAAGCAATTTCCTGAAATTGTTGATTTTTATTTACCGCCAGAGGGTTGCTCTTATCGACTGGCAGTCGTTACCATGCGCAAAGAGTATCCGGGGCATGCCAAGCGGGTTATGCTGGGTGTCTGGTCATTCCTGCGACAGTTTATGTACACCAAGTTTGTGATCGTGACGGATGATGATATCAATGCCAGGGACTGGAATGATGTGATATGGGCGATGACTACCCGTATGGATCCGAAAAGAGACTCAGTCTTCATTGACAACACACCCATTGATTACCTGGATTTTGCTTCTCCCGTTGCCGGGCTGGGATCAAAGGTTGGCTTTGATGCCACCAACAAGTGGGACGGCGAAACCCGTCGGGAGTGGGGAACAGCCATTTCGATGACAGATGCCATTAAGCACCGGGTTGATGATATTTGGGATCAACTTGGCATTGATAAGTAACACTTATGTATCATGTAGCTTCAGGAAGTCCGGGGTTCCTGAAGTTTTGAGCTTTAGAGGTCGCGGTATTCGTGCAGATCAACCCAGTTTCCACTCAGTCTTGCCAGGTTATAAATCTTCAGTTGCTATCGGAAGGTATTTACCGCGTCATCCTCAAGCCTCATCAGGGCTATTTCCCGGACTATCGAGCTGGGCAGTACCTTGAGATTCTCCTGGCAGGTGGCGAAGCCTGCGCGTTCTCAATAGCCAGTCCCCCGGTTCCCGGGCAAAAGGAGCTGGAATTACATATTCAAAAGTTACCTTCCAGCGCTAATTCCATTGAGCTATTCAATGAGCTTGAGCAGGGGAGCATTTCAATCCGAATGCCAAAAGGTCAGTGTTTTCTTGCAAGCGTTCCGGATAAACCGCTGGTGTTTATCGCTGCAGGTACTGGATTTGCCCAGATGAAAAGCATGATTGAGTTCTCACTGAACAAGCCCGGGCATAAAGATATCTACCTATACTGGGGGGCTCGTTCGCCAGAAGGGTTCTATATGCCTAATCTTCCCATTCACTGGGCTTCATCTCGGTTTCACTACCATCCTGTGGTAAGTGATGTTCTTGAGGAAGATGGCTGGAAGGGGCGCCAGGGGCTTTTGTTTGAGGCGGTTATAGACGACAAAAAATTTATAACTGGCAGTGAAATCTTTATCAGTGGATCTCCGCAGATGGTTTATGCAACTTTTGATGCGCTGGTAGCGGAAAATTTCCAGGCTGAGAATATTCATTCTGATGTCTTTGCATATGCGCCGAGATCTTGATAAGGCTTAATAACATCGATAGTGGATAATTCACATGGCTTAATAAAAACGACAGTATTTTTTATTTGATTACTGTCGTTTTTATTAAGCCGTGGAAAAAGCCCGTCCCTTGTCTATATTCAAATCGAGTATAATCAATGCAAGGTACGGTATTCAGCATGCAACCATCACCCTCAAAAACAGATCAGGCAGGATTAAAAAATAGTCGGGTCCGGCAGAAAAACATTCAAATTATTCTTCAGGCCGCAGAAGATGAGTTTGTCGCCAGCGGATTTAAGGGAGCATCCATTCGTGATATTGCCCATCGAGCTGGCTTGCCAAAAGCTAATGTGCACTACTATTTCAATAGTAAGGTTGAGCTATACGGTGCTGTGCTCAATCACATTATGGAGCTATGGCAGGCTGTTTTCAGTGGCCTTAATTCAGATGATGATCCTGAAACGGCACTAAGGCAATTTATCAGGGCCAAAATGAAATATGTGCTGGCTCACTCAAATGCATCCCGTATATTCAGTAGTGAAATACTGCATGGGGGGCAGCATATTAAAGAGCATTTGCAGCCTTTTAATGATTGGATTCAGGAAAAATCCGAGGTTATTATCGGTTGGATTGCTCAGGGTAAGATGAGGCCGGTTGATCCTGTTCATCTGTTATTTACCATCTGGGCAACGACTCAATACTACGTAGACTATGGTCCACAGGTTGCTTCTGTTCTGGGTAAAGAGGACCTTGATGCCGAGGATGTGGAAGCTTATACAGAAAGTGTCTGCCAGATGATACTGGGTGGCTGTGGAATCAATAACTAAAACGAACAAATTCTGCAGGTTACCCTGCAGAAACCACTTCAACCTTATCCACTTTCTGGAAGCCCCTGGGAAGCTTGTTGCCACGTCTTCCCCGCTCGCCACGGTAATGCTCAAGGTCGGTGGCTTTTAAAGTAACATGGCGTTTGCCAGCAAAGAGTGTCAGAGCATCACCGTCATTGATGATGGCAAGCTGAGTCATGAGCTCACTTCTCTCGGTTGCACGGGCAGACGCAATATTAATAATTTTATTGCCTTTCCCCCTGCCAAGCTTGGGAAGGTCCTGTAATGGGAATACTAACATTCGCCCTTCATTGGTGATGGCGGCCAGCATTGGGTTGTTGCCACTTACGGGTATTGGTGTCAGTACATGGGCATTTTTGGGTAGCGTCAGCAGGGTTTTTCCAGCCTTATTTTTACTGACCATATCGGAAAATTGAGTAATAAAGCCATAACCCGCATCACTGGCCAGCAGATAACAATCACTGGCGTCACCAACACACAAACCTTCAAAGGTTGCGCCGGAGGGAGGGTTGACTCGTCCGGTTAATGGCTCACCCTGGCCTCTTGCCGAAGGAAGCGTATGGGTCAGAACGGAGTAGGCTCGCCCAGTAGAATCGATAAAAACTGAAGTCTGATTGCTTCGTCCTTTTGCAGATAAACGATAACCGT
The DNA here is from genome assembly GCF_024606345.1 of Endozoicomonas sp. YOMI1. Taxonomy (GTDB): domain Bacteria; phylum Pseudomonadota; class Gammaproteobacteria; order Pseudomonadales; family Endozoicomonadaceae; genus Endozoicomonas. Next base: position 12,973 of record NZ_JAHHPM010000385.1, on the reverse strand, counting down.
CGCCAGATTTATAATTAAGCGTCAATGGATCAACATCATGGCCTTTGGCGCAGCGTACCCAGCCTTTATTTGACAATACCACGGTAACAGACTCAGAGATCATCAGATCTGATTGTGATAATGCCTGGGCTTCAGATCTTACGACAATGGGAGAACGACGATCGTCGCCAAAACTTTTAGCACCCGCTTTGAGCTCTTTTTTTATAAGCGTCTTAAGACGCCTTTCTGATCCCAGGGTCAGCTCAAGTGAATTGCGTTCATGCTCCAGGTCGTCCTGCTCTGCACGAATCTTTAGTTCTTCGAGTTTGGCCAGATGTCGCAATTTGAGGTCAAGGATGGCTTCGGCCTGAATGTCAGAAAGCTCAAAGCGCTCCATAAGAATAGCTTTGGGTTTATCTTCTGTACGGATAATTTCTATAATTTCATCAATATTCAAAAAGGCGATCATCAAACCTTCAAGAATATGAAGTCTGCTGAGCACTTTATCCAGCCGGTGTTGTAAACGACGACGTACCGTTTCACTTCGCCAGGTAAGCCACTCGCCCAGCATTTTGTCGAGGGCCTTAACCTGAGGGCGTCCATCAACACCGATCATGTTCATATTAACCCGGTAGGTTTTTTCCAGGTCAGTGGTGGCAAACAGGTGGTTCATCAGACTGTTGATATCTACCCGGTTGGACTTGGGAACGATAACCAGACGAGTCGGATTCTCATGGTCGGATTCATCCCGCAGGTCAGCGACCATTGGCAGCTTTTTGGCCTGCATTTGCGCTGCGATTTGCTCCAGAACTTTCGCTCCGGATGCCTGGTGTGGCAGTGCCGTCACCACAATATCACCACTTTCCTGTTGGTAAACAGCGCGCATTCTTAAAGAGCCCCTGCCTGACTCATACATTTTTATCAGGTCTGATCGAGGGGTAATCAGCTCAGCTTCCGTTGGAAAATCAGGCCCCTGAATATGCTCACAAAGTTCGACAACGTCTGCCTTGGGGTTCTCCAGCAGGTGAATACAGGCGTTGGCTACTTCACGAAGGTTGTGCGGTGGAATGTCGGTTGCCATACCAACAGCAATACCGGTGGTCCCATTCAGAAGGAGGTTTGGTAAACGGGCTGGCAGTATGGATGGCTCCTCCAGTGTTCCGTCAAAGTTTGGCACCCAGTCCACCGTTCCCTGGCCGAGCTCTCCCAGTAATGAGTCAGCATATTTAGCCAGACGGGACTCGGTATAACGCATGGCGGCAAAGGATTTGGGGTCATCGGGCGAGCCCCAGTTTCCCTGACCATCGACCAGTGGGTAGCGATAGGAAAAAGGTTGTGCCATCAATACCATGGCTTCGTAACAGGCGCTGTCACCATGGGGATGAAACTTACCGAGTACATCACCCACGGTACGGGCAGACTTCTTGAACTTGGCGGTATTTTTCAAGCCAAGCTCACTCATTGCATAGATAATGCGTCTTTGGACAGGTTTGAGGCCATCCCCTATATGAGGCAGTGCACGATCCAGGATGACGTACATGGAGTAATTAAGGTACGCGTTCTCGGTATACGCTCTCAGGGACTGACGCTCAACTCCATCGTCGCCAATAATGATCTGCTCCGCCATGCTTAAACCTGTTTCAGGACTCTGATAATAAATCCGTCATGATAGCAAGTATCTTTCTTGTTCTAAAAGTTATGGTGTTATCACAATAAGATTTTTTAACCACATTTGCAGAAATCAAAGCGACTCGATAAAAGCTATGAGGGCGTTACGCTCGCCGATATTCATCTTTAACACATTGCCCCGGGATTGTTTTGCTTCTCCGCCATGCCAGAGGATAGCTTCCATTAAGCTTCTGGCACGACCATCATGCAGGAAGCCCGTTCTTCGATCCAAAAGCTGGGTATGGCCAATACCCCAGAGCGCTGGTGTTCGCCATTCTGTCCCTGTGGCCAGAAACTCCGGACGTCCATCAGCAAGCCCCTCCCCCATATCATGAAGAAGAAAATCACTGTAAGGCCAGATCAGTTGATTAGCCTGCTCCTGCTCAATAACCGTCATGGCGGTTTCCGATTGAACATCCATGGACGCCGTTCGGAAGCTGGGTTGATGACAGCCCGCACAACCCGCTTCATTAAATAATTTCTTGCCCTTCAACACCTCTGGCTTTTTGGCATTGGTTCGAACAGGAACACCGACATTACGGCTGTAAAATACCACTTTATCCAGAACAAAGTCAGACACATCCGGCGCCACACCGCTGGAGGCCGCCAGACAATCCTTTTGCCATTCAGTGCAGGATTCATCCGGCAACAGGCTGGTGGTAAGCCCCATATCCCCATTAAATGCCGCAGCTGACTGCTGTCGCAGGGTTGGAACCCCTGCTTTCCAACCGAATCGGCCAATGGATGTTCTTTGCTTCTGGATATCCCAGACCCGGTTGGCTCTGCCTGAAATACCATCACCATCTTGATCTTCAGGATCTTCATTAGCCAGCAGACTTTTCTCGGAAATGGCTTCCAGCAGGCCGATGCCAATCATTGATGGCGTAATCCGCATGGATATCATGGTGTTTTCTGCCATAGGACCATAGCCAAGGTTTTCCATGGTGAATGTGGGTTTTCGAAGCTCAATCTGATGACCATCCGCAAAGGCTACCTTGAAATACTCAAAGGTAACCCTGACCCTCCCTTCAGGCTTCACACCTTCAAGGGCATTAACCTGAAGCTGTCCACCATAGGTAGGCTCAGGAATCACCCCTGATTTTTTCAAGCGTTTCTTCTGCTCATCGGTAATTGCGGGGATACTGAGCCGAACCAGAACCGATGCATCGGTAACCTCACCATCTTCTGGTGCATGCCCTCTTCGATCATGAATATGGCAACCGCTGCAGCTAGCGGTATGAAACAGAGGCCCTAACCCATCCGAAGCCAGATCATCCCCAGACTCCGGTTGCCAGGCCTGGCGGAACAGCGCATTGCCTTTATGAAAGTTTAAACGATTAAATACCGGCATATTGGCTGAAGGCTTGGCAATGGTATTAAACCCTGTAACCCAAACAGAAGCCGTACCACCGGGCATATCTTCCCCCGGCTGGAAATTTTCATAAGCAGGCCGCTTCTTATATTCTTCGGAAAAATCACAGCCAACCAGCAAAAACAGCAGACTTAAGGCGATGAAAAAGAGGTTATTAGTCATGATCATCCTTGAAATCAATCCTTCATAACAGTTTCTGCCAAGGAAGGCAGTAGCACGATGAGCGTGCTTTAAATAGAGACTTTCTTCATGTGTTATTTTTGTTTATTAGTAATGCTGGTAATCGGCAAAAGTCCGACAATAATCAATTGCCCGGGCAGGGCAATTTACTGATTGGGATATGTAAATGAGTCGTCAGTGCAGAGAGTCAGAGATTATGGCACTGAAGACACCGCAAACCATGACAACAAGACCAATGCCCACACCTGAGGTGAATGAGGACCATAAGGAAGCCTGTTCAACCGTATAATAATAAGTCGCCCCAGCCATCAGCCAAGCCCGCCAGAATCCCAGAGAGGCCATGGCCGTGAGCCTGAAACCGGTTGAAATCATCGTTCTCATCGTCTGTTTCCCCTGGCTGCGTTTGTCATAGTGCGTTTGTCATAGATAGTGCAGAAACCATCTTATGCCGCCAATACACAAAGGGGCATCAGGGTTTTACGAAGTGCAATCCGTGCATCTCTCTTTTCAGATATTTTTCAGCTTCCCAGTGGCTTGGCGACGTTTCGTTGTGAGCCAGTAACCCCGGGCCAACAGAGCCTGAAGCCATGTTGGATTTATAGTTTTTCACCTGAGGCTAACTTGGGCTGTTTGCCAGATAGCCCCATGGCGTACTTCATAACCTGATTGATCGCGGGTGACAGCTTGCCAGCCAGAGTCAGGCCGAGATTTCGCAGAAGCTGTAGCGGTTTACTCTGATTACTGAAGGTATGGTAAAAAGCATCCATGGTGTTCATCATCAAGGCATTATCGCTTCGTCTTGCCTGTTCATACCGGGCAAGAACCTCCGGGCTGCCGGGGTTTTCTCCGGCCCTTAAGGCATCAACCAGAATTTCAATCAGCCAGGCGGCATCCTGCAAGCCCAGGTTTACACCCTGTCCTGCCAGAGGGTTTATTGTGTGGGCTGCATCGCCGGCAAGAACGACACCCTGGCGGAAATACTCAGTAACATGGCGCCGGGCAATGGGGAATGCACCACGCTCGTGGAGCTGAATAACGCCAGGTAGCTCAGCAGGGAATGTGGATTCCAGCGCTTCAATGAAGGCCTCTTTGGAGAGTGCCAGCAGTTCCCGAACTTTCTCCGGATGGTTATACCAGACAATAGATCCGTAACTTCTGCCGTTAATATCCGGCAGTGGCAAAAAGGCCTCAGGGCCTGTCGGGGTAAAGGCCTGCCAGGTAACGTCCTGACAACCGCCGGCAATTTCAACCGTTGCCACCAGGCATTGCTGCTCATAGTCCCGTTGTTCCATGGCCAGCCCGGCAGCCTGGCGAACCCGTGAGTTAGCACCGTCTGCTCCCACTAAAAGATCACCGGAAAAGCGACGACCATCGGACAACTCAATCACAGGAGAAGTCGAAGCAGTATGAATTTTTTGGATGTTGACCGGACAGAAAAAAGAGACAGATGGGTAGGATTTGATGGCTTCTAGCAGACCTGACTGAGTCACCCGGTTTTCAACGATAAAACCCAGCTGTGAATGGTTAATCTGTTTGGCGTCAAACAAAACCCGGTTTGCTCTTGAATCTATCTCTTTGCCAAAAGGGGAATGCAGTTTTTCCCAGACCGCCATACGACGGTACGGCGTCATACGCATGGACTGCATATGTGGCCATGCACCCAGTTGGCGAAGAATCGCCTCCGATGCAGTGCTCAGAGCAGATACTCGCAGTTCGGGCAGAGCATCGGCTGATAATGGCGATGGCTCAGCGTGGTCGAATACGGCAACCTTTATTCCCTGTTGGCCGAGGCCACAGGCAATCGTGGCACCCACCATACCTCCACCGACAATAAGTACATCGTAGTGTTGCTGGTCATCACTTTGTCCGGAAGCGTCTGTTCTTTTCATAAGCAAGCATTTTAAGTAAGCGTCATAAACCCGTGCAGCAGCGCACACCATCTATCCGGTTATTCCCGATCAGGAGCTTTTCACCGGGAATGGAATTAGTCAAATGAAGTGTCTCGGACAGCCTCTCAGGGGCGTCCTTCGGGGAGAAGACGCTATTGGCTGAGAAGGGATTATTGCGAGAGGACGTTAGGTAGTCTGTTGATGGCCTTCACTCATCGGTCTGGCCATCATTAAACTCTTTGGTATTTCTCTCAGAGATTTTTTTCTTTTTACGCCGGTCTTTTTTGCGGGCTTTACGCATGTCCAGAGATTTATCCTCCCCCTTTCTTGAACCTGAGCGGTCAATGTAAGACTTGTGGTCCGCAGAGGAAGCGTCGGCGCTGCTATCATTTTTACCCGGACTGTCACCATTGCCCTGGCCGTAGTCAAGATGGGGAGAGGATGATGAATCAATTCTGTAACCGGAACTCACAATCTGGCCTCCTTGCTCAATGAGTTCCTTTAAGTTTATACAACGAAATAGCGTAATTCTGTTCCTGTATGACTAATGATTGAATCTGCTACGGCCCTATGAGAGATAGAGGCCTGATTTTCAACCATAACAGCGTCAATAATCTTACCTGTTGCCTTGGCCAGGCTGGATAGGCGGAGATTAATCAGGGCGGCCTCTACGGCGGTCATTCCCGGGTTGAAGGCTACGTTTTCAGCATATCTACCAGAAATTATATCTCCATTATCTATAAGAAGAGCGACGCCTGAGTGACAGCCGGAATAAGGCGCATAACTCCGGCGGGCCGCTTCTGTTGCTGCATTGACCAGCTTATCAGCAGGGTCCGGGCTCTCGAAGGAGAGCAGCGACGGGCTCATCAGCCGAGTGCTTTGTTTCAGGTCTCCGGGGCCAAAGGCGTCTGGCAGCAGGGTTGAGATGCTATAGTGCCGCTGTTGATCACTATCGAGCTGACTGACCAGAATATCCACCTGGTTGATCCCATTGAGTTCGTTCATGAACTGTCGGCAGTGCCCGCAGGGGGCTTCATTGACCATCAGACGGCGCAGTCGGGTTTCTCCCTGGTGCCATGCATTGCAGATAGCTGCCTGCTCGGCGTGAATGGTCATTTTCAGAGGCTGACCGGTTATTTCAAGGTTTGCACCCAGATAGACAGGCCCTTGTCCTTCCGGGCGAAAGCCTTCAACAATCGCCCCTACGGAAAAATTTGAGATCGGGCAGGTGCTCATGGCGGCAGCGAGAGGAAGCAGTGCTTTGAGAAGATGCTCCGATGGCAGCTCCATTAAGCCCTGAAGCTCATTCACTTGTTCTGGCTCAAGGCGGCCCTGCTGGTGAATCAACTGTTGCAGGATATCCGCAGCATTAGCCGGGAACTGAGCCAGTTGATCCTGAAAAGCCCTGTGATTCATAGTGTTACTCCGGTGACAGGATTCAAGGCTGCTTATGTACTACGGAAAAGAGGTAATTTCCATTGCTCTTTTTCAATGGCTGAAAGTCAGTACATACAGGGCTCGAAGAGATATAGATTTGACAGTTCACCCACCAGTCACAAAAACGTTATCGCACTTTAGCTAAAGTTAATCGAGGATTGATTAAAAAAGGATTTGATTATGACCTTCGGCACCAACAGACTAAATACTCCTGGAAATGCCCCGACAACCCCCCCTGAGGTTGAAGGTGAATTTCCGGGGAAATCCGGCAAAATCGGCAAAGAGGGCAGTTGGAATGGGACGAAAATAAATGAGACCTCCAGTCAACAGTATGTTCCAAGAGTTGGTGGGGCGGTTCAAAGTAGTAAAAGCGACTGGACAATTACCAAAGCAATCTCAGGGATCGCCAGCAGCATCAATAACAGGATGTGCGGTCAGTCCGCCAGAGCGGCAGACATCTCCAGGGCATTGAAGGAAAATAATGTCCAGGATTTTACCAGGCATCTTAAGGATATGAGGGATGAAGTGAAAGCACATAATAAACGATGTGTGAAAAATAATCGGGAATCAGAACTAAAATTGTTTCAGGAACCTGTACAGAAACTTTCAGTGAACAATAAACCCCTGCTTTTTGCCCTGGCAGAATCCGGCAGTCCTGAGATGATTGCCGCGCTGTGTACCGCCGATAAAGTTGCTCCCAGAAGTTTCTATGCGGTCCCGGTATTTCAGGATGCTGCCATGGGCAACTATATCAAAGACACTCTCCACAAGGGCGAGTTAAATGAGGCAGGCTGGTGGTGTCATTCAGGTACACCCGTTCATTATGCGTTAAGCACCGGCAACTATGAGGCGGCAAAAGCCTTTTTGAAACACGGCGGCAGCCTCATTGGTTGCGAAGATATCCTGAGCAAGATACCCCGGGATGTCAGGGATCAATTAGGGGAGGCTCTTTTGGATCAACAGAGCGAGCTTAAGCAACAATTTAAGGGTATGGAAAAGGTTATAAACAGTATGGAGATCGAGCAAGAAATGGCAAAAACGGGCGATGTTATTGTTTATACTACGGAAGCGGATTTAAAACGTATGGGGTTCGAGAAAAAAGTGCCAGAAATGGACGATGTGATTATTCAGGATCCTGAAACGGTCTTCAGCCAAGACAGACTTGACCTTACCAAACTCGGAGCATCGGCTGCACAAATTGATGAGGACCTTCAACTGCTAAAGTCTCTGGCTGAATGACAGACGTTAGGTTTAGGTTTAGTGTCTTAAGCCCCTTCCAGGGAGGTCTTCCCCTCCCCAACCTTCTTGCTTTTCTCCCCCCACACCCGCAGAGTTTTCCCGGTGCAGGTTGGTTCACTTGCAGGGCGGCACGTGACCAAAGATAATGCATTTCCTTCAGGTTGCCGTCTCACAGACTTGCTGTATTAATGGGGAACAACGCTTATTGCGTCTTCAATGGCGGTTGGAGAAACTTAATCACCCTGTTGATTGTCAAAAAAGTGAGTAAACCATTTTTGTGGAAACATCTTGTGAAAACAGCCGTGAATAAAAAGGGAAAGCCAATCGTTATTTTCGATTCCGGTGTCGGCGGCCTCAGTATCTATCAGGAAATAAAGCAGGCTTTACCTTATGCTCCGGTGGTTTACTGTTCTGATATCCAGGGGTTTCCCTATGGCCCAAAGCCCGAGCAGGAAGTGATTGAGCGTACCAGCCTCTGCCTGAATGCATTAGCTGAACAGTTTGATCCCTCGCTTGCCGTCATTGCCTGTAATACTGCCAGTACCATCTCACTGCCCAGGGTACGCGAAGAGCTGGATTTCCCCGTTGTTGGCGTGGTGCCAGCCGTCAAGACAGCCAGTGAGTACTCGAAAAAACGATGCATCGGGCTTCTGGCGACACCTGGCACGATTGCCCGCAGCTATACCGATCAGCTGATTGATGATTTTGCCGGAGACTGTCAGGTGATTCGAGTGGGTTCCAGCGAATTGGTGCAGATGGCTGAACAGTACCTTCGGGGTGAGCCGGTTTCAGAGCGCGATCTGCACCGGATTCTTGGCCCTTTTTTTGCCGAAGAACAGGTTCCGGATGTGGTCGTCCTTGGCTGTACCCACTTCCCTTTGCTGAGAACAGCGTTGCAGCAGGTATCTGCCGGCATTCACTGGATCGACTCAGGCTCTGCCATTGCCCGCAGGGTTGTCAGCCTGTTGGACCCGGCCGGGTTTGATGCAGAGTCAGTATCACAGAATCTCTTTATGCACACAGGGTTGGATGATCAGGTAAGTGCTCTGGTTCCAGCGTTGGAGAACATGGGATTTGTTGCTGTGAGAAATTTACCGGTTGGGTCAAAGATGATGGCGCCACCGTCACAGGTTGACTGTGGCGAGAACGTTGACAGTTACTCAAAAATGCGAGCTTCATAAAAAGTGACGTCTGAAATACTGAGCTAAGCCATGGACTGCTCAGGGGATTCGCTGAATCATTGATAATCCAGCCACAGGTTTCACATTGAACGGCAGTTAAGAACTCCCTCTGCTTTTTGTTGTCCAATCTGGCAATTACTCAACCACCCATACAGGTACAAATATGGATGGCATCAGAGGTAGTGTCAGCGATCAGTCGTTTAAATGCAGTATCTGTCAGGGAGACGATGGCGGCACCACAAACGAATTTGCTGCCAGGTTGCAAGTCAAAACATCTTGTCAGTACGGATGCCAGCTTCACCTTGGTTGTGTTCCCCAACAGACGGATCAGCAGCAGCTCAAACTGGATCAACGCCGTTGTTCCGAATGTCAAAAGCTTCCCGTGCTGCCATTGTTCTGCGGATCCAAATCGGTACAAGAGTACGCCTGTCGCTCTGGAAATTGGCGAGCACTCGCACAGATTCTTAAGATTAATATCGACCGTGGTGTCAACATACACTTGGATAGTCTGTTGTTTATCGCTGTGAAGGAAGGGAATAGCAAATGCCTGGAACTCTTGTGCATGGAGGGCGCGAATGTCAACGCCATCACAAACAATGGATCCACCCCTTTACACATGGCCGCCTTTTATGGTGACACCGAGTCCCTTGAGGTGCTGCTCTCTATGGGAGCGAATGTCAGTGCCCTCGAAGAAGATGGTTTCACCCCTTTACATTGGGCTGCCACAAATGGTAACCCCGGTCACACTGATTGCCTGAAAGTGCTGATTGTTACCCCCGGGGTGGATGTCAATGCCAAAGATGTCAATGGTCGCACCCCTTTACACTGGGCCGCCTCAAAGGGTAACACCGATAGCCTGAAATTGCTGCTCACCACCCGGGGGATAGATATCAACGTTACCTGTAACCTCGGCCTCACTCCTTTGCATCACTCAGTCAACCGAGACAGGATCGGTTGCGTGGAAGAGCTGCTCTCTATGGGAGCGAATGTCAATGCCACCGACACTAATGGCCTCACACCGCTGGACTTCGCCAGGACGCACCCTGCGTGCGCAGAACGCCTGATTGCCAAAGGGGCAAAAACGGGGCTGGAGCTGAAAGCACTGGAGGAAGAGGCAAGAAGGGCGCAGGAATGCCGTCTTCTGTGAGGAAGAAAAATCGGGCATGGAGTAACCAGAAATGTATAACGCTATCCTGCCTTGCAAAGTCTCATGTGTGATCTGCTTCCTGCCTCGGGCTGGCAGGAATCTTCCAGAGTAATGCAGTACCGCCTTTTAAAAAGCCAGCAATGGGAAACATGCCATCGTTACAGTAGATCAATAAATGATCACCATCGGGGCTAAATTTGGCCGATTTAACGGGATGATCCAGTTTTATCTGCTCTTTTTTTGACCATTTGCCATCATCACCAATACCCCAGAGTTGCACAAGGCCATTTATCTGCTCTTTTTCTGTCCAACATTTGCGATCGAGTTGCACAAGGCCAGTAATATCATCCCAGAGTTGCACAAGGCCAGGCTGGTGTTTGTCCTTCTTGTTCATTTTGTTGCCATAGGTCAGAAAATGGTTTTCCAATTCATTAAAACTGGCGTCCCTGATGAAGTCGGCATCAGAGTTCGTCACCGCCAGTTTCATCCACTGGCCATTATCGTTGCGCCCCAGGATACAGGCGGTGTCGTCCAGGCTAACGGTATAGGCAAGACGCCCTGAAGGGGAAAACCGAGCATCCATAATACTGTTACGATGTTGAACCACCAATTGTTCCTGCCATTTGCCCTGGCTGCCGAGAGCCTGAATTTTTACCGTCCGGTCACGACTGCGGGTCAGCACACAGTCCTCCTGAGCGTTGAAGGCAGCATAGTCAATCCCCCCCTGATGACATATCCTCGCTTTCTCAACCAGATCACCGTCCTCGTCATGCCCCCAAATGCAGGCGAAATTTGTTTCATTGCCATAGCTCAGAAGAAGATTCTCTGAGGGGCTGAAGATGGCTTTGTGACTGCCACTGTGGTTAATGGTCTGACCATTAACCCGCCGATGATCACTACTGTTGTAGTCCCAGAGTTTAAAGGAGCCAATACCGGAGTTGGCCAATAATTTACGCCCGGAGGCGCTGAATTTGGCCTCTGCACACCTGTGAATTTTAGTTTTTCCTACCCAGGGATTGTCGTTAGCGTCACAGTTGGCGTCATAACCTGAAATAATAAATGTATTGTCTATATCACGGGTCAGCGCAAGGTGCCCAGAGGCATTGAAGGAGGCTTCGCAAACAGGATTGGCGCAAGGCTGGTTGTCTTCATTCATGCTCCATTCAGGATGAGAGATCTCCCCGATCTGCGACCAATTGCCATCGACATCACAACCCAGAAAGATGGCCTGGCCACCCTCGGTGAAGATCACGGCATGCTGCTCATCATGACTCAGCTGAACACCTCCAATCTGCCCATTGCACTCAATGACCTTTTTCTCCTCCAGGCAGTGACTCTCATCACTACAACTCCAGATGGTCGCCGTTGTGCCCTGGTAAGTCAGTAAATAATGGTTCGTGGCCTGGAAGGGCGCTTGCTGTGTCACCGTTTGCTGACAGTGACTGATCTCTTTAGCCTGGGTTAGCGGAGTCCAACAGCCGTTGCTATCCTCGCGCAATACGTTGATTTCGCCGGTCTGTGGATCGTAGGACATCATTTTGTCCTGCAAGGGGCTGAAGTCTGCCTTCACCCTCGGATCGTTTTCATTAGTGGTGGTGTGCTCAAGCACCACCGCCTCCTGCCAACGGCCATCCTTGTTCAGCGTACTCATCGTGAGCTTGCCATCGTAGCTGATGCTCAGAAGCGTATTTTCCGACTGGTTAAGCTGGTAACGAAAGATCACATCAGAACTCTTAACCTTCCCTTTCGGCAACCAGTTGCCATCCGCACCTTGTCGCCAGATGCTCAGACTATAATCGTTCTCATCGTCGCGACCATTGACAATCAGGTTCTTACTCGTTGGGCTGAAGCTGACATCGCGAATATAACAACCGAAGCTGGTCGCCAGTTTAAGTTCCAGATAATTGGCCTGGCATTGGATAATTTCAGCCTTGATTGGGGCAATAATGTCCGGTTGCCTGTTATTGGGGGCAATATTCTGTAACTGTTGATCATTAACTGACACGGCATCGTTTGCAGCAGTGCCGGAAGCTTCTGCTGTTAACGCTTTCTGGAAGATAGATTCGGTGTCTGAGTCGTATGTTGATGATTCGGTGTCTGAGATGTCTGTCGATGATTCGGTGTCTGAGATGTCAGTCGATGATTCGGTATCTGAGTCGGCAGTTGATGGCCTTTTCAGTGATGTCAGTGTATTGCCACTATTTGCAGAAACGTCATCAGCTGGCACCAAAGCCTTACCTGCCGATTCAGGCTCGGTGTGACTATCGTAAGGTATATTGCGTTGTTCATACTGTTGCGATGCATCGGACAAACCAGCGCCTGACGACTGCGGCATCATGGAAATGTTCAGTCCGGTAATTTCCAGCTTACGCTTACCGATAGCGGTGATGATCGTCAATTCGGGTGGTGAATCCAGTCTCAACCGTTCAAGCGATTTGAACTGATCCGGTCCAGAGATTTTTGAGACCTGTTTGTTATAGGCAGTCACTGATATATTCAGCGCTTTCAGATCGTTAAATAACTGCCGTTCATTGGTTTCTATTCTGCTTGCGGCTGCACTGCTTTGCGCAATTGGTTGCATGATAACTCCGGTCAAATTGACACAGGGACGGAATTTATACGGGCATGGTTCAGTAGTATCCCAAGGTTGTTGGAACCATCACCTATTACCTGTCTGATCATTTATTTTGTTCCTGAGCATTAAGAGCTGGCAATTTGACAAAAGTTCCTGCTCCAAGGTTTTATTAGTTCAGGGTCACAAAGCCACTGGAGAAATGATGACCTGGTGCAGAAAAGCGCTAAGACCCATACAACGCACAACCTCGTTCCCATGCGTTGCGATAAATTGGTCTAAAAATTCCTGCTTCTTCGTCAAATAGTC
>NZ_JAHHPM010000384.1 GCF_024606345.1 Endozoicomonas sp. YOMI1 | reverse complement strand
GAATAGCTCTTGTTATTAAGGCTTTTATCGTGAGCTTTTATTACTTTATATTTCTGAACAGGCTGGATTACTCTACGAGGTTATTCAATTAAGTAATTCATTAAAATCCGGGATAATTCCAAGCTGCTGTTGACATGGAAAATTGGTTTTTATGATCAACTTGACGCACATCAAACTGGTTGAAAGTTCCCCCTTCGGCAGGATTTATTCCACAAGCGCTACATGTATTATCTGATGGAATCTGATATAGAATGACAGTTCTAATCAAACTCGTCTCACCCTGAGTAAACGGTTAGCCATCGAATGGCAAGAAGGTATGTACGGGACAAAACCTGAAGCAGAATCTGAAAGCTGATTTGATCACTCTTTGAGCACACGTTTTTCAACCTCCTGCGAAAATAGTTGATATGTTGACCGCCAAACTTCATCGAGTCATGTGCAAAATCAAGAGACTTAACGGCATCGGATTCCTGAATATCGCTGTCTTTCTTCTTCTGACAGCTTATCAATGGCTTTCAAGTGACATTGAGGATTATCAGCACAATAAAAGAGGGTAAAAAAACGCACCTTTTTCTGATCAAGTGGAACCATGAGGCAAGCTAGTTGCTCCGGTAATTGGGCAAGGCCACATATTTCGCAGGAACCAAACTGCAAGAACTGGATAGTTTTTGACATAACCTGACCTGAGACAGAAGGTTGAAAGGTTTTTTTAAAGTAAATCTTTGATGTTTACGCTGTTAAGCTAGCATTGGCTGCCAATCTGTTTCTCTGTCGTCCATTTATTTTTTTAAGTTCAGTAACTCCGATGATAAACACCGATTCACAATGACCGGTGCATTAGTATAGCGCTTTGGGGTAATCTGCCATTCTGAGTTAGTTACCGGTGATCACATGTTTAATGAATTGAGTCTGCCCGATCAAGTTCAGGATGCATCTCATAAGCAGTGATGTGATAAGTTCCTTCTTCTTGATCTGGTAGTTATTCTCTTGCGGAGCTTTCGATAGCCAGTTGGAAACTCTGCACTCAAAATCA
>NZ_JAHHPM010000383.1 GCF_024606345.1 Endozoicomonas sp. YOMI1 | reverse complement strand
TCGCATCATTGATGCCCTGCGTGAGCCCTTTAAACCCGTGTCGCTGCAGATTTGTACCCGAAACTGTATTCGTGCAACCCTGATGCGGCCACAGATGACCCCGAAAAAAACTCGGGCAAAACCGCTGTCAATAGCATCTCAACGCCTGCAGTTGTCAGATCCTTTGACAAAATTTGTGTCCAAACCACTGAGTCTTAACGAAATGTACCCAAGCATCAGACAATGTTTATTTCCCTGGGATGACACGGCCAATCCGGAGGAAACGGCCGGGAGTTCCCACGCACAGCCAGTTCCTTCTTTCCAGCAACCCGTGATCAGCGCAGAAAATATTTCACGTGCGGTGGCTTCCCCAGGCAACGGGAGCATACAACCATCGACGTCTGATCTCGATTTGGGTGATTTAGGCAATCAACTGGCTGCAGCAATCAAGAAGCGAGACCTGCCAGCCCTTGACAACCTGCTAAACCTGCTGGAGGCCCGGGGGATTGACCCCAATCTCTGCGACCAGCAAGGCCACTACCCGCTCTATTGGGTCAGTGATAATTTCAGAGCGACCAATACCCTTAAGACCCTGCTGGACAGGGGGATTGACCCCAATATCGCCACTATTGATCCGTATCATAAAGAGTACATACCTCTGCTTCAGGCTACCAGAAACGGCAGTTATGAGGTTAGCAAGGCCTTGCTGGAGCACGGAGCTGATCCGCAAGCCCATGACCGCTCTAATTTCACGGCGCTGCACTGGGCCACATGGGGAGGAAGCAGGCAGACCGTCATGCTCCTGAAGTGTCTGCTGGATCACGGTGCCGATATTAATGCCCGTAATAATCCGGGGCACACCCCGCTGTGCAGTGCCATCATTCGCGGTCAACTTGCGGCCGTTAACGTCCTGTTGGACGAAGGGGCCGATCCCAATATTCCTGATAATCACGGTTGTACCGCGTTGGACCATGCAGTCTCTAGAGGGCACACCAACATGGTCGACGACTTGCTGGCTCATGGTGCCAATCCTGACACCTCTGGCGATAACCTCGACGAAATCGGGTGGAGCAACGCACTGTACGAGGCATTACGTGGGCAAAAAACAGATATTGTGGATATGCTCCTTGCCTACGGTGCCAATCCCAACAAGGCGAGCAAAAAGGGTGATCCCCCGCTGCATATGGCGATAGATAAAAGCAATTCAACCTGTGTTGGCATGCTGCTGGCCCATGGTGCCAATCCCAATATTCGAAACCAGGCAGGCCAGACCGCCCCGGAGGTTGCCGTCGTTGCAGGGTCACCTCCTCGCATCATTGATGCCCTGCGTGAG
>NZ_JAHHPM010000382.1 GCF_024606345.1 Endozoicomonas sp. YOMI1 | reverse complement strand
CGGGGTCGCCTAGACGGGCGCTATTCTCGGACAGCCTCCTAGAGACCCGGAAGAAGCCCATCCGATAATGGTGCAGAAAAAAACCAGAAGCGCACCAAATGAGTTCAAACGATTCTTACAACACCCATCTGACCAAACAGCGGCAGACAGTGTAACCTCTTTGACAAGGGATTTGCAGCCTTACTTATCTGATAAGGGTAAATACTGATTACCACTCATATAAGCCGGTTTCCCGGGGTTACCCTTCGACGTGCTACAAAGGTGCCAGGGTACCCGGTTATTCGGTATAATGCTCCATTAATTAATGGTTAAGTTATCCGCCCTGCCTGCCTTGACTACCCAGCCCACAAGGTCTCCTGGTTCATGAAGTTCATCATCAAACTGTTTCCGGAAATCACGATTAAAAGTGCCCCGGTAAGAAAACGCTATATCAAAATGCTGCGTAAAAACATTCGCACCATTCTTAAGCGTGTGGATGGGAATATTGATGTCTCCGGTGTATGGGATCATATTGAAGTCACGTCCAGTAGCAATGATCAGATCCTGGTGGCAGAGGTCGGTGACCTGTTAAGCCATATTCCGGGGATTGCCTACTGGCTGCAAGTTGCAGAACACAAGCTGGTCAGCCTGGACGATATTCTGGAAAAAACCATTGGGGCTCATTCAGAGGCACTGGCTGGCAAAACGTTCTGCGTTCGCTGCAACCGGACCGGCAAGCACGATTTTCAGTCCATTGATGTAGAACGTTTTGTCGGTGGCGGTCTTATCCAGCAGACCGAAGCCAGTGGGGTCAGCCTGAAACAGCCTGAGATAACGGTTCGTATTGATATCAAGAATGACCGCTATTTTATGACCCAGAAGCGGGGAGAAGGTCTCGGTGGCTATCCCCTGGGGGCTCAGGAGCCAGTTCTCTCGCTGATTTCCGGCGGTTTTGACTCTACGGTATCAAGCTTTCTGACCATGAAGCGCGGCATCCGAACTCATTTCTGCTTCTTCAACCTGGGTGGGCATACCCATGAGCTGGCAGTGAAAGAAGTGGCTTTCTACCTTTGGAACCGCTTCGGTTCTTCTCGCCGGGTTAAGTTCGTTACCGTACCTTTTGAAGGCGTTGTTGAAGAAATACTGACCAAAGTGGACAACGCCCAGATGGGCGTTATTCTCAAGCGAATGATGCTCAGGGCAGCCAGCAAGGTCGCCAAAGAGATGGGGATGGCTGCGCTGGTCACCGGCGAAGCCATTGGTCAGGTGTCCAGCCAGACACTGCCAAACCTGGCGGTAATTGACTCGGTAACCGATGCACTGGTGCTCCGGCCTCTGATTACCATGGATAAGCAGGCGATCATCGATATATCCATACAAATCGGTACTGAGGAGTTCGTTCGTAATATTCCGGAATACTGCGCGGTGATCTCGAAAAACCCCACAACCCGGGCAAAGGAAGAGAAAATTGCGGCAAAAGAGGAGCGGTTCAACTTCGATATACTCGAAGATGTTATTCAGAGCCGGAGAACGGTCTCTATCCACGATATCATTGCGGATGACCTGACCCGGGAAGAAGTTGAGGTGGTTAATGAAGTTCATCAGGGTGAAGTGATTATCGACATTCGGCACCCGACTGAAGAAGAGATAAAGCCATTTACCATGCCCGGACGAGAGGTGGTGACCATTCCCTTCTATCAGCTTCGCACACGCTTTGCGGAGCTGGACAACGATCGACTTTACCTGCTCTACTGCGAAAGGGGTGTAATGAGTCAGCTGCATGCCATGCATCTTCGGGAAGAAGGGCATGAGAATGTTGGCGTATTTAACCCGAAGCCGTAAATTTTCTACCAGGAAGGCACAGGGATTTCAAAGCGTTGTCTTTGTGTCTTTGTGGTTCAAGACTGTGTGGTTCAAAAAAGGAGTAACATGGATGAAACTGGCCCTGATCGCTGCAGTGGCAGACAATAACGCCATTGGCATCAATAATAAAATGCCCTGGCATCTGCCGGGAGATCTGCGCTACTTCAAAGCGGTTACCATGGGTAAGCCTGTTATCATGGGCCGGAAAACCTTTGACTCCCTGGGAAAGCCTCTGCCTGGCAGAACCAATATCGTCATTACCCGGGATCATGACTGGCACCATGAGGGAGTTAACGTAGTTCACAACCTCGATGACGGGATTGCCCTGGCTGAGGCTCTGATCGTGGCTGAGGCTTCTACCCTGATCAACGGTAACGAAGAAATCATGGTCATTGGTGGTGAACAGATCTATCGACAGGCGATTGATCAGGCTGACCGGCTTTACCTGACCCGGGTGTATCAAAGTTTTGACGGTGATGCCTTTTTCCCAGACATCAACCCGCAGGAATGGCGGGAAATCTCCCGGGAAGACACTCAATCGGAAGATGATCCGCCACTGACTTACAGTTACCTGGTACTCGATAGGGCCTGAATATCAGCACCTGTCGTTTTTCTCTCCTTCACCCCGGGCATAAGCCACATTTCCTGCCAACTCGGATGCAGGAAGTGTCTCCTTTCTCCAATTCTGATTGTCTATAGTTAGTTGAGCAGCTTGTCATGTTGCATAGAAAAACTGTTTGTTGTCTATCCTGTTCGCTGGGCAGACAAGGCATCATTTTTATAAATACTCATCAGGCCAATACAAGCCTTAAATAAGGGTTACCTTAGGGAATGAGGAATGCCTCGTATACCATCAACAGATCATATTTCTTCGCACCACGCAGGATACCCGCTACCCGATTCCGGTAACGGTCAACACGCCACTAATACTCGAGAAAAAAAAACGGTAGAATCCACCATTCAGGTGGCTGAGCATATTGAATCCAGGCACTGGCATAACCGTTTAATCTCTTTCTGCAAGGAAAAAATAAACCGCTTTATTCACCCTGCCCCCTCAATGAAAGTGAGTGACCTGGTTGACGACCTGACAAAACACAATCCCCAGAACCCACAGAAAGTACTGGCCGCATTAAAGCTGCATGCAGGCCGATCCATTAAACTGCATCGGTCAGAAGATGGCAGACTGGGTATTTCGGATGGAAAAATTGCTATCAGCACAGAAACGATGGAAGCTGTCGTCAAATCCGCTCAACTCAGCAGCGTGGATATGGCCTATGAGTATTTACGTAAAGGTGAAATACCACCTAAAGGTTTCCTGCAGCAAATAATACTGCCGCATATCCATAGGAAAATTCGTCTGGCAATGCAGTATGAAAAAACCTCCGGGCTACCAGTCATTCAACAACAACTTCAGGGAAGACAGCAATATGGAATGCATCCTGAGCAACAATATGAATATATTAAAAACTTATTAAAAAAGGTTGGTATAGAGGATGAAAAAACGTTCACTTTTGAACGAATGCTTGAACTTAAAAAAGAGTTGCGAAACAACCTGGTCCTGCCCATTGAGGAACAAAAATCAGCAACCGGCAATAAAGTAAAAAGTATTGACAGTGAAGCACTCAATCATCAGCAACCGCTTACTCAGCTATCTGAGCCTAGGAAAACGAGTTACTTTATCGAGAAAGAAGACCGTAAACATATTCAAAAACTGGCTTCAGGAGAACGTTTTTTTTCAAATATACACCTTAAAGATGTTGGCAACAGAATAAAGAGAAATATCTTACGTAACAAACGAAACCAGATGTTAACTTTCTTTATTCTTCTTGCTGGTGCCATTCTCACTGCTATTTTCCCACCCGCTGGAATGGCCATCGGTATTGCGGTTGCTGTGGGACTGTTCACTGATATAGGTTACATCGTTTTCTGGTCTGCCAGTACGGCACTCTGGCGTAGGGTCAGAATGGTCAGAGGACTTAAACAAATAAAAAAATACGCTGATTTTGACTATACCAACTTCGATAAATCAAATGACAGTAAAAGAAAAAAACTAATAAAGAAGCTTCGTTATCGATGCACGCATAAGACCTTTACACAAATATATAACGCTTATGCTGAACTCGAAAAACAAGCAATAAAACTCAAAAAAATGGCAGAAAAAGAGCAAAAGACACTTGCTGAGTCTATTGCTTTAGAGAAAGAGAAAGCGCTGTATTTTGAGCGAAGGAAAAAGCTGAAAGCCAATTTATTTTTCTTTGACAAACTTATTGAGAACGTAGTGATTAGTCGTACTATTCTTGAAAACCGACATATAAAGGATCTGGAAGAACTATGGAATACAAAATTTAAAGATATGCCTCCTGAAAAAAGGGAAGAATTATTCAAAAGCGTCTCCAAAAACAAGCAGTTAATGATTCACGGGCATCAAATAAAAACAAGCAATGAAAAATGGATAAACCGAATCATTCCTCACTGGATGAATCCTGATCAAAGCATTGAAGATCAGTCAATTTCTGATAACACAGTAATCGAACCCATAAAAGTATCTACTGCTTTTAAATCGGCCGGGCTTTTGAAAGAGATGGCTCAGACGTTTTTCTATAGTCAGTTTAAAGGAACGTTATATAATAACCTGGTGAATTTTTTCAAAATAGCCGTAAAACGAGGCAACACTATCAATATAACCCCTGTAGCACCCAAGGTCACTTTGAATGGAACCTTGTGCTTTGTGGCTTTCTTTTTTGTTGAAATAGCTGCCGATCATGAAAATACAAAAATTAATAAAAAGAGAATGACAAAAATTCTCAAAAAGCAGCCTGATTATACCAGAAAACTGTTTGGCAAACGGTTAAGGACAGGACGTGAGGAAGTTGGCACGCTGCGCTCACTGGCCAAGCAACAGTTGGAGCCAATGGTTGACCATTTGCTCCAGTCGATAAAATCAATGGAAGAAATTGGCAACAGCCTGGAAGAAGCCAGACAGCGAAGTGAACTTCTCAACAAAGGGCTGTTTGGGGCTATGAGTGATGAAGAGGCCGCCATACTTATCCTTAAACATGCAGCCTTACAACAGTTGCTTGATCAAGAAATTAACAGTGCATTCGGCACATTCCATCGCGTTGTTCAGGAAAAAAGTGCCAACTGGAATAAAAAAATAGCCAGAACACTGATTGATAATAGTGTGCGGGTTATTTCTGCAGTATCCGATGGCCAAGAACGCAGATACATACCAAAGTCAGCCCGGGTGAGAGAAGAGGCTGATCAGTATCAACATCCCCACAATGAACTTCAGCGTTTGTCATCCGAGGATTTCTTACAATCTATCCGAGACCAACCCTGTGGCCGCCTGATTATCCGATTTCGCACAGGAGAAATATCGGAAGGCCTGGCACTCAAGGAAATCAGAGAACTCGATAGTCTGGACGAACTGCGTGGCTTAAGGACCTGGATTGAAAAAGCACAAAAAGAAGGAAGTTACCAGAAGCACGAAGAGACTCTTAAGCTGTTCCACAGCATTGTTACTTATGTTCTTAATAGTAAATATAAGTCTTCCCAGCCCCCTGAACACCCAATTGGCAACCAGCGCCCAATTGATCCAATTTAGGAACTATCCTGAAATAACTTCCACATTTTACAGACGCTACCCGCTGACGCCGACAAATTCGGAAAACAACAATACGAACCGGTAGTTGTACCAACCTATAATCGCCCGTAAATCATGACATTTGACCTGTCTGGCGATCAGACCTACACCATTAATGCCCCAAAACTGAAAACAGCAAGAGATACCGATAAACTGTCACAGTCGCCAAAGGCTCAATTCTCAATTACCAATGCCAAAGGCCAAACGATTCCCTTTGAGTTCAGCGTTCTTAATAAATCCGGTCTGTTAATCAGCGGGGACACGGTGGAGGATATCCAGAAGTTTAACCTGTCTGATAGTCCGGCTGCTGTTCGGGCAATGGCTGGAACCGTTTATATTGCTACCCCGCAAGGCGTTTCATATCAGGTTGCTCAACCATCCCAACCTTCTGTCATGCCAGCACCTGCAACGGCTCAGCCAACGAGTGAAAGCACGCTTCAGTACTGGTATAACCAGGCAGATGAAACAACCCGTGAACGATTCCTTCAGTGGATTTCTGACAATAAACAAACCGGGAAGTAGTCCGCCCGGTTTTGCCCGTTTTCAGTTAACCTATCGTTTTCATAAGAACCTTTGACTGCCTTTTGGAGTTATATTTTGCTTTAAGCTCTATCGGTAAATCATCATAGGCAACTTCAGCAAATTCCCGCTCAATAAACCAATGGATCGTCTGGGTGGTCATGACGTAGATTTCGTTCAAGCCCTGTTCTTCCGCCAACGCTTCAATATGCGCGAGTAAACGATCACCGCGCTGTGCGCTGCGATATTCAGGATGAACGACAACACAGGCCAGTTCCGCTGCGCTGATACCATTTTCATAGTAAGGATGAAGAGCAGCGCAGCCGATGATCATGCCATCCAGCAACACGACACTGAACAGCTTTATTTCCCGCTCCAGTTCTTTTCGGGAGCGACGGCGCAGTATGCCTTTTTCCTCGAAAGGACGGATCAGTTCAAGAATACCCCCCACATCCTCAATGGTTGCTCCACGGACTTCTTCGTAGTGATCTCTGGAAATAAGCGTACCGGCACCATCACGGGTAAACAGCTCCATCAGCAGTGATCCATCATCCTGATAGCTGATAATCTGAGCCCGTTCGACGCCATCGGAGCAAGCCGTAACGGCGGAGGACAGCAGTCTCCCGGACTCACCAATCTGCGACTCAAGTTCTTTATTGGCTTCATGGGGAGAAATTCTATTGATCAGATTCCCCTGGTGATCAAAAATCCCCTGCTGCTCAGCATAAAGTATCAATTTTTCAGCTTGCAGACTGATTGCCGTTCGGGTAGCCACTTCCTCCACTTCAATATTGAAAATCTCTCCAGTGGGGGAAAGCCCGAGACAGGAGAGTAACACCACATAGCCACTATCCAGCAAATGATCGATAGCCTGACTGTCTATCTTCCGGACTTCGCCAGTATGCTTAAAATCGATACCATCAAGCACGCCCAGCGGTTTAGCGGTGACAAAGTTACCACTGACAACACGAATCCTGGCACCATGCATGGGCGAGTTCACCAACCCTACCGAGAGCCTTGATTCAATCAGGGCTCGCATATTTCCTACGGCATCTTTGACACACTCAAGGCTTTGCCTGTCAGTAACCCGTCGTTCATTATGCTGTCTGCCATTGCCAGCTCCCCCTTGGTGAATAACCGTTTTAATACCTCGCTCCCTTAAGCGCTCATCAATCTGAGGGCGGGCACCGTGCACAAGCACCAGTCGGACGCCCAGGCTACTCATCAAGGCAATATCACTGATGATATTACCGAGGTTTGGGTGAGCCAGCGTTTCACCACTGAGCATGATCACAAAGGTTTTACCCCTGTGGGCATGTATATAGGGTGATGATTGACGGAAAAACTTCACGTACTTTTCTGCGCTGTCTGCTGTATTTTCCTTTTTTTTCACGCAAGCCACACTTGTTTATCCATTACACTCTCTATTAAAAGCCGCCCTGAGCATCACATGCTCAGGTGCAAAAAAATCGTGCAGTGCTTCATGATAAGCAGTACTGTCTGATCAATGACTGCAAAATATCAATCATTGGCTCTATTCGATGCTGAGAAAGGTATTCATCTGGCTGGTGTGCCTGATCGATATCACCTGGCCCCAGTACCACGGTATCCATACCCAGTCGGCTAAAGAATGGAGCCTCTGTAGCAAATGCCACACTTTCTGCCTGATGCCCGGTCAGCTGCTCACAGGCAGCGACCAGCTCGGAGTTTTCAAAACCCGCAAAAGCTTCAATAGCCGGTGTAATCGCTTCGAGTGAGATCTCAACCTGATCCGCTTCAGCAATTGGCTTAAGCCTCTGATGAATTTGCTGCCGCAGTTGTTCACTGTCCATCCCCGGCAGCATACGAATATCAAAGTCCAGCTGGCACTGCCCACAAATCCGGTTAGGATTGTCTCCACCATGAATACACCCCAGGTTCAAGGTAGGGGTGGGAATGGTAAAGCCAGGGTTCTGATAACGCTCTGCCAGATCTGTGCGAAACTGCATCAAGTCAGTGATCACCTGATGGGCTGTCTCCATGGCATTACGACCCAGTGCCGGATTACTGGAATGGCCTGATTGCCCAAGAATCTGAATACGCTCCATCATAATGCCTTTGTGCATATGAACAGGTCGCATTCCGGTAGGTTCTCCAACCAGGGCATACCGCGCTTTGGGTCGACCAAGTTCCGCCAGGGCACGGGCGCCATTCATTGAGGACTCTTCATCCGCCGTGGCCAGAATGATTAATGGTGCTTTCAGTGGCGTGTTCAGATAGCCCCGAACGGCCTCCATTACCAGGGCAAAGAAGCCTTTCATATCGCAGACGCCCAATCCATAAAACCGGCCATCTCTTTCTTCGAGGGCAAAAGGTGAACTTTCCCACAGGCTGTCATCGTAAGGAACAGTATCAGTATGCCCGGCCAGTACCAGACCTCCCGGTCCACTGCCCAGGGTTGCAATCAGGTTTGCCTTGTGTGGAGCCCGGGGCAGGGGTTGAATCTCACACTGAAACCCCATGGCTTCCAACCACGCCGCCAGCTCATTGATAACCGGCAGGTTACTCATATCAAGGCCAGGAAGGGTTGAGCTGACAGAAGGTATCGCTATCAATTTTGAAAGTGCATGCTGAAATGTTGGCTGCTGACTGCTCATAACCCTGATTATCACCATCTACTTAAGAGAGAAACTAATGATGATAAACAGGGCAGGCCTTCTTGGAAACTAAATCCGGGATTTGCTAGCCAAAAATCAACTTGAGGCAGTGGAAGAAAATGATAGCCAGAATCGCTCCTGCTGGCAGAGTGATCAGCCAGGACATAAAGATGGTACTGATAACACGGAGGTTCAAAGCACCAATCCCTCTGGCAAGTCCCACGCCCAGAACCGCACCAACCAGCGTATGGGTTGTGGAGATTGGCAAGCCAGTGCCGGACGCCATCACCACCGTAGTGGCGGCAGCAAGCTCTGCGGCAAAACCTCGGCTGGGCGTCAGCTCGGTGATATGAGAGCCTATCGTAGCCATGACCTTATAGCCCCAGGTCGCCAGCCCTGCCACAATACCTAAGGCACCCACCAGCAGAACCCAGGGCGGAACGGAAGACTTGCCGGCAATTTCACCACCACTGATAACCACACTGACAACCGCCGCCAATGGCCCTACCGCATTGGCCACATCGTTGGAGCCATGGGCAAATGCCATGGAACAGGCGGTAAAAATCATCATGACACCAAAGACCTTCTCCACACTGGAGAAATGAAATGATTTATCTGCCTGCACATCTTCCTTTATTTTTGCCAGCGCCATCTGGCCAATCAACATAATGACCAACCCGATAATCAGTGAGAGTACTGTGCTTTCGGTATAATCCAACGGTAAGCCAATATGCTTAAGGCCTTTAATCAGCGTCACCATGGACATCATGAAGCCAACCAGAAACATATATAGGGGCATATAGCGCTTGGCGTTTCTGAAGGGGTTTTCAGTATCCAGAATCAGCTTCTGCACACTGACAAAAATCAGGAAGGCGAACAGTCCCGACATCAGTGGGGAGACAACCCAGCTGGCAACAATGGCTGCCACTTTTCCCCAGCTGACGGTGTCGGCAGAGATACCAACAGCCGCAAAACCGACAATGGCCCCGACAATGGAGTGGGTAGTGGACACCGGCCAGCCGTAATGCGTAGCGACCAGTAACCAGGAGCCAGCGGCCAGCAGCGAAGCCAGCATGCCATATAAAAGCAGATTGGGGTTCTCGGCCAAAAGGGGCATGGATGGATCAATAATCCCCTTACGTATGGTTTCAGTGACCGACCCTCCCGCCAGATAGGCACCGGTGAACTCCAGCAGGATGGCGATAAAAATAGCCTGTTTTACCGTCAATGCTCCAGATCCAACCGAAGTCCCCATGGCATTAGCGACATCGTTGGCCCCAACCCCCCAGGCCATAAAAAAACCAAACAGGCAAGCCAGAATCAGGAAAACTGTGCCATATTCAGCGATAATACTCATCAGTCTGTATCCGGTTCAGTTAACGGGCCAGCAACAACTGGAGGTAACTACCAACACGGGAAGCCCGATCTGCAAGATCGCCCACCCAGTCGATAATTTGGTACAGAAACATGACTTCAACCGGTGGCAGGCTTTGCTCAAGATCAAACAGCATACGGCGTATTTTTACCTGGTCCTTGTCGGTCTCACTCTCAATGTTGTCCAGCTCTTCAACCATTTTTTCCACCAGATCAACTTCCCGCCCCTGAAAACCCGTTTCCAGAAGTTCGTCCAGCTCATGAATGGCTTTCAATGCCTGTGCAGTTGTGGCAATTGATAGGCGTACGTAGATAATAAACGCGTCGTGCATTGAGCCGGGAATAATCATCTTTCGTCCTACCACAAGGCCTGCGATATCCTTGGCACGGTTAGCAACTTTATCCTGAACGGTGACAATCTCCAGCAGATCGGTACGGGGCACGGGAAGAAAAAGGCTTTTGGGAAGCGACAGGCGGATACTTCGCTTGATGGCATCCGCTTCGTGCTCAAATTTGATGATTTTCTGCTGAACGTCATAAGCGGTCTCCCACTCTTCGGCAAACACTGCCTGAAAGAATGGCTCCAGCTGTGACGCACATCCGTGAACAGTGGTAATATGCTTTTGAATAGGTCCTATTGGTGAGCGGCCAAAGACGCTCACCAGTATGTTGCTGGTAGGCATTTTTCAAATCCATCCGATTGAACGCCTGATTATAGAAGGCCGTTTCAATTCCTGCATATATGCTCATAACCTGGCGCACAGAGCACAGAGCTCCTTCACCCATGAACCTATGATTTTTATATAATTTCTCAGTCCTATAGAATTTGACAACCGTATTGTGGAAAAGAAAATGAGCCAGGAAACCGAGTTAAAGCTCTCTGTGCCTGCTGACCGGATTGAGCAGTTGAAAAGTCACCCATTCTGGCAGGAGCATGCAGTACAACCACCACAAACCCTTCACTTGGGAAATACCTACTTTGATACGCCAGACCTGAGGCTCAACCAGGCCAAAGTGGCTCTACGGATTCGTGAAGTTAATGGGCAATCTATCCAAACCCTGAAAACCCGGGGAGAAAGCATAAATGGCCTGACCCGCCGGGGCGAATGGGAGTGGCCGCTGAGCACCAATAAACTGAACGGGCAGATTTTGCCTTCTGTCTGGCCCGCTGGGCTCAGTGATATATCGATAGAGCAGCTTAAACCTCTATTTACTACCGACTTCTACCGCACTCGCTGGCTATTGGTCTGGCAAAGCCCTTTTGCCAGGGTTGAGGCAGCACTTGACCAGGGGATGGTAAAGTCAGGAAATGGTTCAAGCCCTATTTGCGAACTGGAACTTGAGCTGATGGAAGGAGATGAATCTGCACTGATGGCCATCGCCTCTGCACTGCAGCACTGCTTTGAACTCACCCCGTCTGACCAGAGCAAGGCTGAAAAAGGTTTTCAACTGATAGCCAACAGGCATTCCAAACTAAGCCGGGCAAATGACAGGATTTTACCGAAACAATAAATCCAATTGTTCCCACGCCGAAAAAAAAGCGAGAATATAAAGAAATTCCAGCTGCAAACGGTATTTCAAGTGAACAATGAGAAAGCAGATGGCCTGCAACACAGGGAGCAAATGCTGGATCTGGCAATGGTTGTGTCTGATCTGGTCAGAAGCAAACACATAGATCAGGCAACCGCTGATGATATTCTCAGCCGCCCACGCACACCTGAACAAGTCCGTCTGCACCCTCTGGAATACCTTGCTGATCTGGAGCTGGATGATCTTTGTCGCCCGGGTAACAAGCTGGATATTGAGCACCTGTGTCAGTGGCTTGGTGAACTGGCTGGTCAGGAGTACTTCCACATCGATCCTCTCAAGATTGATGCTACTGCCATTACCCCCATCATGTCCCATGCCTTTGCCAGGCGACACCAGATCCTTGCCGTCGAGGTGACCAGCACTGAGATTGTGGTAGCCTCTGCCCAGCCATGGCATCGGATCTGGGAAGACAATCTACGCCATGTCAATCGCCGGGAGATCAGGCGGGTTGTTGCCAATCCAACCGATATCCGACGTTATACCGTCGAGTTCTATCGCCTGGCCCAGTCAGTCATGGGAGCCAGCTCGGAGGCTGGTGTCACTTCTGCCTCGCTCAATAACTTTGAACAAATGCTGGAGCTGGGCAGCATGAAGGCTCCGGATGCCAATGATCAGCATATCGTCAACATTGTTGACTGGCTTCTGCAATACGCTTTTGAACAAAGAGCCAGCGATATCCACATTGAGCCCCGCCGGGAACAATGCAATCTCCGATTCCGAATTGATGGTGTACTCCACTCGATTTATCAGATGCCAGTCAAAGTCGCTGCAGCAATGACCAGTCGACTGAAAATCCTTGGCCGTATGAATGTTGCCGAAAAGCGAAAGCCGCAGGATGGACGGTTGAAAACCCGTAACGCCGATGGCTATGAGGTCGAACTGCGTTTGTCCACATTACCTACCGCGTTTGGTGAGAAGCTGGTGATGCGGATTTTTGACCCGGAAGTGTTGGTAAAATCATTCAGCGATCTGGGTTTTTCCAGAGAAGATGAACGACGCTGGAAAGCAATGTCAGGCCAGCCCAACGGTATCATTCTGGTGACTGGCCCCACTGGGTCTGGTAAAACCACCACACTTTACTCAACCCTGAAGCAGCTGGCCACGGATCAGGTGAATGTCTGTACCGTCGAAGACCCCATTGAAATGGTGGAGCCCGCATTCAACCAGATGCAGGTGCAACACAACATCGACCTGACCTTTGCCTCAGGGCTTCGGGCACTTTTAAGGCAAGACCCTGACATTATTATGGTGGGTGAGATCCGTGATCTTGAAACCGCCGAGATGGCAATTCAGGCCGCTCTGACCGGGCATTTAGTTATTTCTACGCTGCATACCAATGATGCGCCCTCTGCCTTAACGCGTTTGCTTGAGCTTGGTGTGCCCCCTTATCTCATTAAAAACACCGTGCTGGGTGTTATGGCACAACGTCTTGTCAGAACCCTTTGCCCGAATTGCAAAGCAAGAGCACCGCTGGACACCAGCGGCTGGAAAGCCTTAACAAAACCCGGGCCTGCATCGGCACCCTCAGAAGTCTATCAGCCTGTTGGTTGCCTCGATTGCCGTGAAACGGGTTATCGTGGGCGTGCCGGCCTCTATGAGATTTTAACCATGAGCCCTCAGGTCAAAGATCTGGTTAACGAAAATCCTGACATTACACTGCTTAGCCAACAATGTATCAAGGAAGGCATGTATAGCCTGAGACAATCTGGTGCACAGAAAGTTGCTGCTGGAATGACGACCATAGCAGAAGTGATGCGGGTCACTCCTTAATAAACAACAAATCATAAATTCGGGGCCTTTGAATACATGAAGAAATGCGCCTTTCTTTTACTGCTTTTGATTTTTCCAGTGCTGATTAACGCGAGCAGTAATAAGCCGACGTCAACAGCTATTTACTTCGATAAGGATGGCCTGAAAATGATCGTCACAGAGGAATCTTCAGAACTAATAATTGAGCCTGTAAATAAATTCTGTAGCATCCATTGTTCAATCTCTGCTGACCATACCTGCCAGGGCAAAGGTCAGAAAATAGCACGAGTCAAAGCAGTACTTAAGGAGCAACAAGCTTCATGGGTTGGTAATATCCGAAGTCCAGGGCTCTACCCCGACAGGTATACAATTCTTTCATCAGCTCCCTGCCACACAAAATTTGTACCCCCATCGCCATACTGTCATAGGGCACTCCGGATTCAGTGACCGCAGGCACGTGGCAGGTATGGCATATTTGGCCACCCTTCCAGAGTTGGATGGACACCTTGCTGAAATAACCATTTTGCCGGATATCAATCTTGTCCGGTTGCTTTTGCCTGAGTTGGTTCATCACCTGCTCTAACGTTCTGCGTGCGTTTGCTCTGTTGCCAGTAGTATCGAAAAAATGCAAATTGGCAGTCTTGGCTCCCCCTTTTGATAAATCAACCATAAACCTGATTGCCTTTCTGGCATGAGGGCTTATGAACGCTCGCTGCCCGAGCAGCATTTCAACAATTATGTGCCAGTCAGAATAGCTTTTATCGTAGTTTGAGTGATAGAACTCTCCTGAAGCTTCCAGAGCAACAACGTGCAAAAATTTTCCCAGTTCCTTGTTGCGGTCCTCTTTGGTTAACCCTTTTTCAGTTTCATCCGGCGCTTCGTCAGACTCTACGGCCCGGCAATCGTCTTCGTCATCATAACCGCTGGCAGCTGCCACTGACGTGTTGGCAGGTTGCCCATTGTCAGTGCCGTCCATTTTGGCAAGTAATGAGACAAACTCTTGCGAACAGTAGCCGAGGGACTGACCGGAATACCTTAATAAGGTGACAAACCCCTCCAGCTCTTCCAAACCCCATTTCTGTGGTGGTAATGGCGAAATCAGGTGATGATAGGCAGCCATAAATTCGGAAGAAAAGCGAAGATTAAGGACGGCCTCAAAAAGCATGTGATGCCAATAATTTTCAGCATCCGAGCCCGGGCTTATTGTGTCCATCATTGCTGAATCGATCATTTCCACGGCTTCCAGGTGCAACCTGCGGTCTGCCACTGACATTCTTACCGATCGGTCAATCATTACTGAGAGTCTTTCCAGATAATTCTGCGTTACAGCAGGCTTGTGTTTTCCCTGACGTTCAACAATCATCCTGGCAATACGGGCAAACTCTTCCAGCTCTGACCGCACGGCAGCACTCTGATTTCTCACCTGGTGTTCGGAGCTGACATTTTTGCGGAGCTGGTCAGTCAGGTTTTTTTTAAAACCTTGATCCAATTCACTGGACACAATGGTTGCACCAACATTATGCAACAACTCCTGCATTGGCGGTGTGAATTGAGAAAAAAGCTGTTTGATTTTGCCAGTAAGCTGTTCATAAAAGCAATCAGCTCCGCCGCTGCTGCGGATGGTAAAACAGGTTTTCAGTTGTTTCACCAGCTCTGTTTTTTGTTGTTCAACATAAGATGAAAAGCTGGAGGCTATCCTTTTTTTCAAATCATCCATGGTTTTCAATTCTGCAGTGAAGAAATCGCATTCATTGATAAGTTTATATAATTCGCCTATTTCCTTGAGAGACTCTTCAGTTGGGGAGCCATCTAATAATGGTTTGATCTTTTCCAGGTAGATGAAAAACTCGGGAGAGGCTTTCTTCCCCGTTTCCACACAACCTCTGATACCATCCCTGACAATGGCGAGGTTATACTCTGATACGCTTCGCTGTAATGGCTCAGTGCCGGGTGGCGCATCACTGGCTGGTAAACCGAAAGAATCAGCATGGGCCCTGACACCACGCCCCGATCTGACCCCGGGTGTTTCAGGACGCTCAGACTGTGATGCTGTTCGTTGATAGCCGCTACGCGCAGCAGCACTGCCATGCAAATCCACAGAATTATCCTCACTATTTATGTACTATGAGGCTGTCGAGAATACCGTTAGATAAAATAGACGGGAATAAGTTCAATCAGCCCGATAGTATCCGTTGTATCAAACGCTTTGTGGATATCTCCAAGGTAGTCGAACAGGGTAATCAGGTTATCCCGGGACTTGCCATTGGCAGGGAAACTTCTCTCTCCAGGCTTCCTTAATCCATTTCTATTTCTTCAGCAATCGGTCAGCCTCCTGGCGTTAACCTTCCGATTTGCTTTGCCTTCCTCCAAGAGAAAGAAGAGAAAAAATCATAGGAGCACCTAATGTCAGCCATAAGCCTGCTATGGTGTTCACGATAAACATGACCAGATAATATTCTCCACTGCGAACCTGCGGAAAACAGCTTTTTGTAACCTGCAGATAAAAAATCAGAACCATTAATCCAACCACACTGCGCAATAAACGCTGCCAGATATTGCCAGAGCCGTTGTAATGTAAAAACCGGGAAGTAATTACATACCCTGTGCCAAACCCAAGACTGATGGCAAAAAGCCCCGTCATGATTGGCATATCGAAGACACAATAAAGAAGATAAAGGCCGGTTAGTAGCAGCCACAAACTGCCAATCAGAAACCAGAAAGTTTGCTGATTCAACCACTGGGTAAATTTGTCGCCCCAACAATAGTTTGTCCATAGCAGTGCTGCTGCCAGAACCCACCCACCGAGAATATCTCCAGGGAAATGAAGACCAAAATAGACTCGCGAAAACCCGATCAGAAAAACAATGGAAAGCACCATAACCCAGAACCACCGTCTGGCTACGCTGACGGCCAACATAATCCATAATAGTCCTGAGTTTTGAGCGTGGCCACTGGGCATACCATAGCCCCACTCCCGATCAGGTGTTATAGCCGGATCAATATCAAACGGCCTTGGTAAAGCCAGCAAATCCTTGAAACTGATATTGATAAAAAAGGACACTAAAAACAGGCTGAAAACACGACCCATAAATTGAAAATTCAAACACCAGAGCAGAAATGGGAGGAAGCAAATATAATACTTACCTCCCAGATCGGTGATGTGCTGCATGAATTTATCAGCCATCGGGCTTCGGTATTGCTGTATCCAGGCGACAGATTCCAACCCCCACTGGAGTAAGTCAGTCACAAACAGCTCCTTTCTTATTTTGGTTTGCAGCTTAAAATCAGAGCACACATACTCAGCCAATAATAAAAACAGCCTGAAGGCACCCCATGAATCCTCTTGCATTTAAAATAAAACCATAACTTTACAAATTATCGCTAAAGTAATCTCCTGGTCAGAATCAATTATTAAAGATCAGGATACTAACTTTGGAAAAGGGCCTTTTTAAAAATCTACTCCAGAAGTTTTGATATCGATGAGTAAATTGATAAAGATCACCACATGCTTACTAAAAAAGATTGGTAAAAACAAACAATAATAAAGAAAGCTGATAACCAAATTATGATTAGCAATTATGAATTAATTTGCTTATCAACTAGCCTAATTAGCACACAGGCCTTTCCAAAGGCCATCAATGGGATCATAGCCGCAGTCTTTTCCCTGAATGTCTTTCTTTAATATTTCAAATTTAACTATGGGATCAAAATCAAGAGCCTCAACATAATTATAATGTTCACTTAAATTGGAAAACCAGCGCAGTTGGCCTCTTTCGGCATACTTGCTGCCTTTCCCCCGGGCAAAATACCATTTCTGAGAACCAGTACTAGGCACACAGTGCTCCAGTGTCAGTTTTCCCGATAGCCAGCTTAAGCAAAACTGCTCCCCTGCCTGTTTATTAAACAGTCTTTTGGACACCAGGTCATAGTGCCAGACCTGATGACTGACTGATTGACAGGCAGTTACCTGAACCTTTGCGCCGCCAAAACAGTCGTACTGTCCAACACTATCCATATGACATTGTGTTACCGCAAGACAATGATTGTTACTGAAATCACCAAGCTTCAACTCTTCTGTCAGTTTTATTGGCTTTGCCTGCCATGGCCAATGGCCTGACCAGTGCCAGGACTCAACTTCCTGTTGTTTCAGTGTCTCTTCATCGACTTCAAATCCCACACACTCTACTCTACCGGTAAAAGGGCTCAGATAGCATTGATCATCTCCAGTTTCAGAGTCAGTAAAGTGAAAAGAGACCGGTGAAGGAGTATCCGAATTACTTTGCAATAGTTCTACAAATGCAAGAGGGTCAAGATAATCAACTCGGCTATAAAGATGATCCTGTTGATTAAAAAACCATAGCTGCTGCAAACTTGCCGGTTGGCAAACATCCATGGATAGATGTTTCGACAGCCGGGTCAAGCAAAGATCAGCACTTCGTTCCAGTGAGTGAATTCGTTTCTTTTGGAAGTCAAACTTCCACCTCTGTTCAGGCTTTTCCTGGTCACACTCCCCGAACGTTATCCTGTTGCTATTAACACAGCCATCCGTCAGTCTGCTTTGTTCTGAGCTGCAGCCTTCCAGCTCATCCATTACAACCAGACACTGGCCTGTATCTTTTTGTTTTAACAGAAAGTTATTGGCATAAATCGGAGATTTAACATCATCAATTGCAAAGGCGTTATTGCCGGAGAGCATGATCAATAGATAGAACAATATCGGGTATAAAAACCTATAGGCTGAGCTGAGAATCATGTGTATCCCCCAAAATTTATTTGAATAAAGATTCCACTAACCAATAAAAGTAGTTGGCCAAATGCAATCGTATATTTCTGGCTAAGTGGGCAGTTACTATGCAAGGCACAACGAAGGGAGCATAGCCGTAGCTATGTGACCGGAGTTGTAACGCCG
>NZ_JAHHPM010000381.1 GCF_024606345.1 Endozoicomonas sp. YOMI1 | reverse complement strand
AACTCGCGACCTCAACCTTGGCAAGGTTGCGCTCTACCAACTGAGCTATTCCCGCGCACTTTTCAAAAGTCAAAAGTCAAAAATCGAAAATCAAAAGTCAAAAATCAAAAATCAAAAATCAAAAATCAAAAAACAATGCTGGACAACTTGGGCTAACTGCCTGTCAGCGCCCGAACACGAGTCGTATTGTAGGTTTTTTTGCTTTGATGTCAACCACTTTCCGTTACATCAGTCAGGCTTGTTGAACGGAGAAAGATCTGGCCAGGCTGCCTTTAGATAAATATACATAGACCATAGTGTCAGAATTGCTGAAAGGTACAGCAGAACAATACCAAGAAAACCAATCCAGGAATCAACGGGAACTGGTGATAATAGCAGTAAGGTAATGGCTGCCATTTGAGCCATGGTTTTCGCCTTACCGATCATGCTCACAGCTACACTGGTCCGCTTACCCAGTTCAGCCATCCACTCTCTCAGGGCCGAGATGACGATCTCCCGGCCAATAATGACCAGAGCTGGCACCGTGACCCAGAATGCACGAAACTCATCAATCAGCAGGCATAGCGCCGTTGCAACCATTATTTTATCAGCAACCGGATCAAAGAATGCACCGAATGGGGTTGTCTGGTTGAGTCGGCGTGCAAGATACCCATCAAACCAGTCCGTTGCTGCAGCAAAGGCAAATATTCCAGCACAGGCAAGGTAGCTCCACTCAAATGGGAGATAAAAAATAATGACGAGAAATGGAACCAGAACAATTCGTGTTAGTGTTAGAAAATTCGGGACGTTCATAACTACTTAATTAAGCCCTTGTATTGTAAGGCTATGAAGCATTCAGCTGGCAGCCTTGGGACGTTATTGGGAAGGTCTGACATATCGCCTTGCTCTTTCGGGGTGCTCATATAAGGCAAGAAATCAAAGCAGGGAACTCTCTGAGGCATACGGTACACAGTACTACTCCCCGGTGCTAGTCATTATGAAAATATTCATGTATCTGCTGCGCCAGCCTAAGACTAATGCCTTCAACTTTCTTTAATTCTTCGATAGTGGCGCCACTCACTCCATCGCGACCTCCAAAAAACTTCAATAGTGCAGATCGCCTTTTGCTGCCAATACCCGGAATATCTTCCAGCACGGAACGTTTTCTGGCCTTTTGCCTGCGCTGTCGATGCCCGGTGATCGCAAAGCGGTGTGCTTCATCCCTGATCTGCTGTATCAACAGTAATGCCGCCTCAGCACCTTCGGGATTGAGCTCCTGGTCCCGGTAAATCAGTGTTTCAAGTCCTGGCTTCCGGGTCACTCCCTTAGCTACGCCAAGCAAGGGAATCTGCAGTCGAAGTCTGGTCATTACCTCCGAAGCCTTTCCTAACTGCCCCTTCCCCCCATCAATAATGATAAGATCCGGCTTTGCCCCCTCCCCTGCCTCAGCCAGTTTCGGATAACGCTTATCAAGAGCCATTGCCATGGCGGCATAATCATCACCAGGCTCTATACCAGCGATATTGTAACGCCGGTATTCACTGAACACAGGCCCATCCGGACCAAATACCACACAGGATGCAACGGTTGCTTCCCCCATGGTATGACTGATGTCAAAACACTCCATACGCAGAATGGGGTTCTCAATGCCCAGCAAATCCTTAAGTTGCGCGTATCGCTGGTTGAGATGGCTCTTACTCGCCAGGTGACTTTCAAGATTCTGCAGCGCATTTTTATTGGCCAGACTTAACCAATCGTGTCGTTCAGAACGAACTTTGTCCTTGATTTTGATTTTCTTATCAGAAACAGCCTTGATCGCTTCTTCAATAGTATCTGCACCGGTTAGCTCAAACGGAACCACTATCTCCTGGGGAAAATCACGACTGCCAAACAGTCTTACATAGAACTGGGCCATAAAATCTTCCAGATAATCGGACCGTTCAGCTTCCAGCTTAAAATCAGGAAAGTAATACTTATGACCAAGCACCCTGCCAGAACGAACAAAGAGCACGTCAAAACAGGTATTGGCACCCATTTGAGCAAATCCGATCACATCGATATCACCGGCTGATTTGGTTACCGTCTGCTGTTCCTGAACAGCCCTGAGGTGATTGATTTTATCCCGGGTTGCCGCTGCCTCTTCAAAATCCAGCGATTCCGCAGCAACTTCCATGCGTTTTATCAGCGAACGGATTAACTGCTGGTTTTTGCCATCCAGGAATTGCCGGGTATCCTCAAGATCCTGCTGGTACTCTTCTTTTGAGACCAGGCCAACACAGGGTGCCTTGCAACGGTTGATTTGATATTGCAGGCAGGGCCGGGTCCTATTTTTGAAATAGATATCAGTACATTGACGTATTTTAAAAATCTTCTGAAGCAGGTGCAGGCTTTCCCGAACCGCTCCGCTACTGGGGTAAGGTCCATAATACTGGCCTTTCTGTCGTTTACGTCCACGACAGGAGTCCATCCTGGGAAAATCATCATCACCGGAAATATAGATATAGGGGTATGACTTATCATCCCTCAGCAAAATGTTGTATGGCGGCTTTCTGTCTTTTATCAGGTTTTGCTCAAGCAGCAGCGCCTCAGTTTCAGTGTGGGTAATCGTCAGTTGAATATCAGCAATCTTGCTTACCAAAGCCATGGTTTTGGTGGTAAGACCCGTTGCTCTGAAGTAGCTTGAGAGGCGATTTTTAAGATTTTTCGCTTTACCGATATAGAGTGTTTTGCCACTCTGATCACGCATATCGTAGACACCCGGACGGCTCGACACCTTTTCCAGAAATGATTTGTGGTCAAACTTTTTGCTTTCTTCACTACCTGTCATGAACCACCAGACAACGGTTATCAAATCACCTGCTCATTATATCGTCACAGCGCTTTAGAAACGAATAAGCCTGCATTTTCCAGTACAGGTAACAGGAATTTTGGGTATAAGCACCGGGAGTAGAGAAAGGAACTCAACAAGAGGTTCATCAGAGCCTATAAGGAAGCATTCATTCTATGGTATCTACCAGGTCATGGCGAATAGCCAAGTGTGTCAGCTCTACATCACTGGTAATATTCAGCTTTTCAAACATCCGGTAGCGATAGCTATTCACCGTCTTGGGACTCAGGCATAGCTTATCGGATATTGTCTGTACTTTCTCGCAATTAACAATCATAAGAGCTATCTGCATTTCGCGATGAGAGAGCTGATTGAATGGTGACGCACTGTCTGGCTCAATAGCTTTCAAAGCCATTTGCTGAGCAATTTCCGGGGAAATGTATTTCTTTCCGGTAAATACCGTTCGAATGGCCGTAACCATTTCGGTAATATTTGAACTTTTGGTGACGTAACCTGAAGCGCCGGCTTCAAGCAGCCTGGTTGGAAAGGGGTCATCCGTACAGACGGTTACTGCAATGATTTTTGCATGAGGGTTGATCTGGCAGATTTTCCGGGTTGCTTCGAGGCCACCAATTCCAGGCATTCTTACATCCATTAACGTAACATCCGGAGCGAGTTCCCGATAAAGGCTAATAGCATCTTCACCACTGACAGCCTGGGCAACAATTTCAATGCCATCAACATCGGCCAACATGCGAGAGATTCCAGTTCTCACCAAATCATGATCATCCGCAACCAGAACTCGTATCACAATCTACCCCGGTACGTTTCTTATAGTTTTACTGTGAACGATTATGCACAGAGTTGCCAAGTCTTGAAACCCCCAGATAAAAAAAAGACATATGACTGATAGAAAAACTTTATTTAATCAATAAAAAAACCACCACTTCCAAAGAAAGCGGTGGTTTTTTTTAGATGGCAGTTGTCTTGTTGATTAGAGCTTGCCTTCAAGTTCCGGAATAGCTTCAAACAGGTCTGCTACCAGACTATAGTCTGCAACCTGGAATATTGGCGCTTCTTCATCTTTGTTGATAGCAACAATGACTTTACTGTCCTTCATTCCAGCCAGATGTTGAATGGCTCCGGAGATACCAACGGCAACATACAGCTTGGGCGCAACAATCTTACCAGTTTGTCCGACCTGCATGTCGTTGGGCACATAGCCTGCATCCACAGCAGCACGGGAAGCACCGACCGCAGCACCAAGTTTATCCGCTACTTTGTAAAGTAACTCGAAGTTTTCTCCATTACCCATGCCGCGACCACCAGACACAATGATGTCCGCAGCCGCCAGTTCAGGGCGATCAGACTGTGCCAGCTCTTCGCTGACAAAGCTCGATACCCCTGCATCATGACTGCTGGCGACGGTTTCTATACTGGCAGATCCACCTTCAGCAGAAACCGGGTCGAAACCAGTGCCACGAACAGTAATAACCTTGATGGGTGCACTGGACTGGACCGTGGCAATAGCATTACCGGCGTAGATCGGACGGGCAAAAGTATCATCACTTTCCACACGGATGATGTCGGATATCTGATCGACATCCAGTAAAGCTGCCACCCGTGGCATCATATTTTTGGCATCGGTTGAGGTTGATGCCAGTATGTGAGAATGATCCTTGCCCAGTTCAGTAACCAGCAGGCTGACATTTTCTGCAAGTCGGTTTTCCAGTGCGGCATTCTCGGCCAGTAAGACTTTTGATACACCAGACACTGCAGAGGCCTGCTCTGCAACCCCACTACAGCCGAATCCTGCAACCAGCAGGTGAATCTCTCCTCCGATTGCGGTGGCAGCTGCGACCGTATTCAGAGTTCCCGCTCCAAGAGTGCTGTTATCATGATCAGCAACGACTAATATGGCCATTAGATCACCTTCGCCTCATTTTTTAATTTTTCTACCAGCTCATCTACGCTGGCCACCTTGATACCAGCCTGTCGCTCAGCAGGTGGCTCTACTTTGATCGTCGTTAAAGTAGACGACACCGATACACCCAGATCTTCTGGCGATTTGACATCCAGAGGCTTACGCTTGGCTTTCATAATGTTGGGCAGTGATGCGTAACGCGGCTCATTCAGGCGCAAATCCGTGGTAATCACTGCGGGCAGCTTCAGACTTAACGTCTGTAAACCACCGTCCACTTCACGGGTAACATTAACATTGTCACCGTCAACATTGACCTCTGAGGCATACGTTGCCTGAGACATACCGGCAAGTGCAGCAAGCATCTGACCGGTCTGGCCATTGTCACTGTCGATGGATTGTTTACCCAGAAGAACAAGGTCAGGTTTTTCGTCATCCACAATGGCCTTAAGCAGTTTGGCAACTGCCAGGGAACCCAGGAGCTGATCAGTCTGAACCTGAATGCCGCGGTCTGCACCAAGAGCCAGCGCTGTTCGTATCTGCTCCTGGCACTCTTTGGCACCAAGGGATACGGCAACGATTTCTGTGGCGACACCTTTCTCTTTTAGTCTTACTGCTTCTTCAACAGCAATTTCACAGAAAGGGTTGATTGCCATTTTGACGTTGGTGAGATCGACGTCAGTGTTATCCGCCTTCACTCGAACCTTGACGTTATAGTCAATGACTCTTTTGACGGCTACTAATATTTTCATGAGTTCGCAGCCTTCCCTTCTCGTTATTGGCTTGGTCTTGAATTATCGAGCAGATAACGAACAACCGGACAGACAAATTTTATTATCATTCAGCAACCTGTGTTCACACATCTGCAGGAGCGCAGTCTACCAGCACGTCAATAAGGGTTCAAACGTATGTTTCAACCAGTTCACGCAGATGTTCTTATTAAAGACACATGTCTGCTACTATGCATCATCTGAAATCCACCGATTTCTGCTGGCTGCAGAAAAGTACTCGGGACAAGATAGCAGCTGTTTAGCAGCCGGAACATTTCCGCCCATAGGTATTAATAACTAATGACGTATTGTTCATTCGGGGAAACACTGAGTATAATGCCAAGCAATTTCAAACAGTTGTTTGAATGCCATTCTGAAAAATAACACTCCGACAGGGAGGAAGCTCATCATGGAACGCGAATCCATGGCATTTGATGTCGTTATCGTGGGTGCAGGCCCTTCCGGTTTGTCGGCCGCCTGTCGGCTGATGCAATTGTCTCAGGAGCAGAATAAAGAGCTTAGCGTCTGTGTTGTTGAGAAAGGTTCCGAAGTTGGCGCTCATATCCTCTCAGGCGCAGTGTTTGAACCAACGGCTCTTAATGAGTTGTTTCCCAATTGGAAAGAGCTGGGTGCGCCGTTAAATACTCCGGTTTCATCCGATGATATTTATGTACTTCGTTCTGAAGAAAAATCGATAAAAGTACCCAACCTTTTTGTGCCTAAAACCATGCACAATAAAGGTAATTTCATCATAAGTCTCGGTAATCTCACCCGCTGGCTGGCTGAGCAGGCCGAGTCACTTGGGGTGGAAATTTTTCCGGGATTTGCCGCCCAGGAAGTGCTGTTTAATGATGATGGCAGTGTAAAGGGCATAGCAACCGGAGATATGGGGATTTCAGCCTCCGGTGAAGAGAAAGACAGCTTTATGCCAGGTATGGAGCTGCACGCCAAATATACGCTCTTTTCCGAAGGATGCCGTGGGCATTTGGGCAAGCAACTCATCAGCCATTTTAAGCTTGATGAGGGGCGTGATCCTCAACATTATGGCATCGGCATTAAAGAACTGTGGGATATTACACCAGAAAAGCACCAACAGGGTCTGGTGGTTCATACTGCTGGCTGGCCACTGGCTGAAAGCGGCTCTACCGGTGGCGGATTCCTCTATCATCTGGAGAATAACCAGGTGGTTCTGGGCCTTATTACCGATTTGAGCTATTCAAATCCGCACCTTAATCCCTTTGAAGAATTCCAGAGATTCAAAAAGAGTCCAGTTATCAAACAGTACCTGGAAGGTGGAAAACGGGTTTCCTATGGAGCAAGAGCGCTGGCTAAAGGAGGGCCGCAGTCATTACCTGAAATGGCTTTCCCGGGTGGACTCTTGATTGGTTGTGACGCCGGAACCATGAATGGGGCAAAAATAAAAGGCTCCCATACCGCTATGAAATCCGGCATGATTGCAGCAGAAGAAGTGTTCAAGTCGGTGAGTGCAGGCTCTGAGGGTGGCATTAAACTGGAATCCTTTGATGAGGCGTTCAAAGCTTCCTGGCTTTATAAAGAACTGCATCAGCAGCGGAATTTCGGTCCGGCCATGCATAAATTTGGTAACATCTTTGGTGCCGCCTTTGCTTTTGCCGACCTTAATATCTTCAATGGCAAATTGCCATTCACCCTGCACGATACGACTCCGGATTATGCCCAGCTTAAACCAGCGGCAGAGTCCAGCCCTATCAACTATCCCAAACCTGATGGCGTTATCACCTTTGACCGTTTGAGTTCAGTGTTCCTTTCGAATACTAACCACGAGGAAGACCAGCCCTGCCACCTGAAGCTTGCAGACGCGACCATTCCGCTAAAGCAAAACCTTCCGGTTTATGATGAGCCTGCGCAAAGGTACTGTCCTGCCGGGGTTTATGAGATTGTTGTTGATGAGGATAGCGGGGAAAACCGGTTTCAGATCAACAGCCAGAACTGTGTTCACTGTAAGACCTGTGACATCAAGGATCCCGCTCAGAATATCACCTGGATTGCCCCGGAAGGTGCTGGTGGCCCGAATTATCCAAACATGTGATTTTTCCTGAAATGAGGGTGGTTCAGCCACCCTCAACAATTCCCAGGGAATAATATTGCCCCTGGCTTCGAATATTCAGCTCTATTCCCCCCGCTACCGGGGTTTCAATGGCTTCTTCCACTAACTGGTAAAACACATTGCGATTTACCAACGCATCCAGCCGATCTCTCACCCGGATATAAGGCATAAACTCATCGGTTTCCAAGTTTTTCATCATTCTCAGATCGTGCTCATTGCTCAGCACCACTTCATCTCCAACATTGGTGGTAAACAGGTATTCTGGCCCATTCGTACCATCTCGAACCTCTGCAGAAACCGCGACAAATGGCACATCATCCACCTGAATTCTTACTTTTTCTACCGGAGTGACCAGATAGTAATGGCCATCATCATCATGCCTGAGAACAGAAGCAAATAGTTTCACCATTGATTCCCTGCCAATGGGGGAGCCATTGTAGTGCCAACGGCCATCCCGACTAATGCGCATATCAATATCACCACAGAAAGGAGGATTCCAGCTGTGTACAGGAGGCAACCCTTTTTTTTTATTCAA
The DNA here is from genome assembly GCF_024606345.1 of Endozoicomonas sp. YOMI1. GTDB lineage: Bacteria > Pseudomonadota > Gammaproteobacteria > Pseudomonadales > Endozoicomonadaceae > Endozoicomonas. Next base: position 22,106 of record NZ_JAHHPM010000381.1, on the reverse strand, counting down.
AAACTGCAGATTTGCAACAATATCTTTTGGCTTTGATCGATTGCTCACAAAGCGTACTCCCATGCTTGCTGGCTATTCAGCCAATTATTATGCCTTATTTGGCAATAACAAATTTTTGATGTTTTTCAGGGTGCTTGCCATCAAGCAGATGAACTCATGAAAAAATGTCAAATTTATCTCTATTTATAATTTAAATAATAACCAATGCTAACATAAAGAAATAAATATTGGCTTAGGACTGGAGCATGGAACTCTTCAAAATGGTTGTGGGATGCCTTACTGACTGGCTAAGTCGTAACGTTCAGGAAAGGACAAGCCCCCTGTGCGATTTTGAACGTATCAGGCATGAAATTAAGCCCTGCGATGTTCTGTTGGTCGAAGGAAGATCCAGAGTCAGTCGGGTCATTAAGCAAACCACCCAAAGCCCCTGGTCCCATGCCATGCTTTACCTTGGCCGACTTCACGATATTGAGGATGATAGAATTCGCCAGGTTGTCAGTGAATCCTATGGCGGCTCCCCTGATGAACAACTGATCATTGAGAGTGAACTGGGAATTGGTACCACTATCCAACCCCTGAAAAACTATGAAGGGGAACATTTGCGAATATGCCGCCCGAAAGGTCTGAGTTATAGCGACAGCCAGAAAGTCATACACTATGCGACCAGCCGCCTGGGCATGGATTACAACGTCCGACAGATTCTCGATCTTGCCCGGTTCTTCTTCCCCTACTCTTTTCTACCCAGAAGGCTTGGCTCTTCGTTGTTTCAGCATTCTCCGGGTCAGGAAACAAAAACCGTTTGCTCAACCATGATTGCTGAAGCCTTTAGTTTTATTCATTTTCCCATCCTGCCTCTGGTTAAACATGATGGTGATTCTGGCGTACAACTCTTTCAACGGAATCCAAAGCTTTGCACGCCCAGTGACTTCGATTACTCTCCCTATTTTCAGATTATCAAGTATCCATTTCTCGATTACAGTCATCATGCAGATTATCGGCTATTGCCCTGGCATGGTCAGAGGGTGCTGGAGGGTCGAGAAGCGGATTTTTATATGTCTTCCCAGCAAATTGAGCAGCTACAGAAAGAAAGCACTGTGGATCATGAAACTTTGGGTGATGCGGCCTTCCTCTCCCCTGATAAGAAAGATATTGGTGAGAGTGGCTCTGTTTCAACCCACTGACAACCTCAAGCGGAAGCTTCCACTTGTTCAAGTTCATCATTTTCTGTGCTTTTGCCACTCAATAAATGCCATACATTCAGACAAAAACAGGCAATGCTCACTTATCTATGCCTTACTAATTAAAAATCTTTAAGAGCCTTATGGATCAAGGGCTCAAACATAAAAGACAACAGAAACAAAAAAGAAACCCGCGATTCTGGGGGAAGAATACACGGGCTAAGACCATTAGGAGTGAAACATAGGTACACAATCCAAGTACCAAGGTCATTACTGACCTAGACTGGTCTGGTCGTAGGGGGAAGTCGATCAAACCAGCAACGTAAGTATGATTCAGAATCAAAATACGTCCATTGAAGATTAAGATCTTTTTATAATATTAAGAGAAATTTAAAGAAGTCATTATCTCACGGTCCCAGTTCGTCATTAGGGTGCGTAATTTAAAGCGCGCATAGCCACTCTCAAAGCATGATGGCTCAAGGCACTGACTTCACGCACGCTGAGACGCAGTCAACTCTGGGCAGATTACCCAGAGTGGCAGGAAATCAGGAAACGGGGGTATTCATCTGTTCATATAAAGCATCGCAGCGCTGTGCCAATGCTCGATCAATAGCAAGCACGCCACTGCCCTCATCTGACTGATGGGTTCCCCAGGCAACAGTTACCTTGCCCCACTCAATAACAATTCGCGGATGGTGGACATGAGCTTCAGCCAGACAGGCAATGGCGTTACAGAATGCCAAAGCTCGAGAGTATTTTTTAAATACAAAGGATTTTTCAATATGATCAATGCTGTCATATTGACAGGAAACCCAGTCATTCATAAGTGCACTCCTGTTATTGAATAAAAACCAAAACTTAGTCTAATTCAAATATAAGGGGATAACACCAGAAATGCAGGTATGCATATTGCCTGGTCATGCTATGGAGAAATTGCACAAGCCCAGCGAGGCAGTCTATAACTGCAAGGAACTTGCGGTGCGCTGACCGGCAACAACCCAAAGCATGGGGTGAGCAGTTGCCGGATGCCTACTGAACTGCCAAGAGTCACTGGTAATCCAGGTTAGGAATTACGCCTTTTCAGTTTCTGCTTCAGCCTCTTCAGACTTCAGTTGCTCAAGCTCCTGAGTTGCGGTATTAAGCTGCTGGGTAAGCTGCTTTTGTTTGGTTTTCAGGCCACTGTTTTCACCAGTAAGCGTGCGATTCTGTTCTTGAAGACGCTTGATCTGCTTCTTCATTCGATCAGGATTGCTGGCTCTCAGATCTTTCAGTTCATTTTCCATGTTTTTCAGCTGGGCAGCAGCTTTTTCAGCTTTCTTTTCGGCAGTTTCCAGGCGCGATTTGAGCTGGCTTACTTCCCGGTTATGCTGCTCTGTAATTTCAATAAGAGCTGCCAGGCGTTGCTGTTCAATGATATCCATTTCACTGCTTGTATCAATGCTTCCGCCCATGCTCAGGGTACCCATAGATTCGATTACCTCCGGGGGGTTTTATAAGATAGGAAATAATAAAAAGCTTCCACCAGCGCGAGAGTTACGCACTGAAGCGAGAGAAATGTTAAGAAGATATGAGTTATTCTTCATTAAGCGGCTGGTTAAAAGCAGAATATCAGTAGACTAGGTGGCGCAGTCTAATACATAAAAAGGAATATTGAAAGGCTTATCTGAAAAATGAACGGATAACTTTGGATGTTCAGAGGAATTTTTTACCAAATTGCAGCTATATATGGCTAACTTGCAAATTCATGGGCTAAGTCCGGGTTATAAGGTATTCTGATGAGAGCAGTAATCATGATACCGCACCAATACACTCAAACAGCTTGATAAAACAACACTTTAGATAATGCCTGAGACAATAACACTTTTGCCAGATCATGTTATCGGCTTCCCTCCCCTTGAGCATGCGCTTAAACAGCCGGACGGGCTTTTAGCCATTGGGGGTAATCTTGAGGTGGACACTTTGATAATGGCTTATCAGCAAGGCATTTTTCCATGGTTTAATGAGGGCGACCCTATTTTATGGTGGTCACCATCCCCACGAATGGTGTTGAAGCCGGGAGAGCTGTATTTATCCCGCTCATTACGAAAGCTGCTGCGAAAAAGTCTCTACCAGGTTACTTTTGATTACGACTTTCCTGCTGTTATAACGGCCTGCTCAAGTATCCGCAGGGACTCGGAAGGGACCTGGATTACCGATGAGATGATAGATGCTTATACCGCTTTGCATGATGCCGGACATGCGCACTCTGTTGAGGTCTGGCAAGAAGACAGGCTGGTTGGTGGGCTTTATGGGGTAGCTCAAGGGCGAATTTTTTTCGCGGAATCCATGTTCAGCAGGGAAAGCAATACCTCCAAAATTGCCATGACAGCCCTTTCTGAACAGCTTTTAGACTGGCAGTTTGAACTGATTGACTGTCAGGTCTATTCAGACCATTTGGGCTCTCTTGGAGCCAGGTTGATATCAAGATCCAGATTTGTGGATTATTTGAACCACTATTGCCTACAGGCACCTTCCTGTGCAGACTGGAAACAGGAGTGGCAATGGAATGACCTTCGATAATGAGCCAGTATAAGAATCTCAAATTTTATGCCACACAACCCCATGAATGCAGTTACCTGCCAGAGGAGCAGGCAACCACACTATTTATGGATCCGGAAATTCCGTTGCACAAAGAGTTGTGCAGTGATCTTGCCGACGTTGGGTTTCGACGAAGTGGCCAGCATATTTACCGCCCCCACTGCAGCCGCTGCAGGGCCTGCATACCGGCAAGAATCCCCGTAGATGCCTTTCAAATGAGAAGAACGCAGCGAAAGACCTGGAATCGCAACTCTACACTGAGAGTTGCCAAAGTTACTGCGGACTTTCAGGATGAGCATTACCTGCTCTATGAAAAATATATCAATCAATGTCACCAGGATGGTGATATGTATCCTGCAACGATTGAACAGTACACCTCTTTCCTGGTTGAAAGTACCGAATTCACCTCATTCTATGAATTCCGTTTAGATGAGCAATTGCTTGCAGTATCGGTGGTGGATCATTTACGAAGCAGTCTTTCTGCAATTTACACCTTTTACGACCCTGATTGCTCACAACGCAGCCTTGGTCGATATTGTATTTTATGGCTTATCTCTCAGACCAGCAAACTCGGGCTACCCTATCTCCATCTGGGGTATTGGATCCGAAGCTGCCAGAAAATGAATTACAAAATCGAATACCGTCCCGTGGAGCTTTATGTCAGTCAGGAATGGCAACAATTGAAATAATACGACTGACAGCAAAGGGTGCTTTGCTTTACAAATTGTTTTCAGGCAGAATGCCCAACAAATTTAACCAAGCCGTACCAACCCCTTTGAGGTAGTTATTTAATGGCAAAAGAAGAGAGTCTGGAAATGGAGGGTGTCGTTATTGACACCCTCCCTAATACTATGTTTCGTGTAGAACTGGAAAATGGTCATGTTGTTACCGCGCACATCTCGGGAAAAATGCGCAAGAACTACATCCGAATTCTGACTGGCGACCGGGTGAAGGTAGAACTGACGCCATACGACCTGACTAAAGGCCGTATCACTTACCGTTCTCGCTAACAGCGGTGCTCACCCCTGAGCACCTACCTGCTGTCTTCTAACCTGCTCCACCATCAATTGCCTCCAGATCTGAAGCCCTGCTTTTGGCTGCCTCAAACTTGAGATGCAACTCTCCCTTGCGAACAGTTACTTTCACATTACCACCATGCTCGGCAAGCTTTCCGAACAGAATTTGTTCCGCCATGGGCTTTTTCAAGTGTTCCTGAATAACACGCCCCATAGGTCTTGCTCCCATTTGGCGATCAAACCCTTTCTCCGCCAGCCAGCTGCGGGCCTTGTCATCAACATCCAGCTGCACGCGCTTTTCATCCAGCTGAGCCTGAAGTTCAGTAAGGAATTTATCAACCACGTGCTTGATAATTTCATCATTGAGTGAGGCAAAGGGAATAATGGCGTCCAGACGATTTCTGAATTCAGGCGTGAAGGTTTTCTTAATGGCCTCATTGCCGTCAGTGGTATGATCCTGCTCAAGAAAGCCCATCGAGCTTCTTGTCATGTTTTCAGCACCAGCATTGGTGGTCATGATCAGAATCACATTCCTGAAATCAGCCTTACGACCATTGTTGTCTGTCAGGGTGCCATGATCCATAACCTGCAGTAACAGGTTAAAAACATCGGAGTGCCCCTTCTCTATTTCATCGAGCAACAATACGCAGTGCGGCGTTTTATTGATGGCTTCTGTTAACAGGCCGCCCTGATCAAACCCGACATAACCCGGAGGCGCCCCTATAAGGCGTGATACAGTGTGAGCCTCCATATACTCAGACATATCAAAGCGTACGAGTTCAATACCCAGGGCTTTGGCCAGTTGGCGACAAACCTCTGTTTTACCGACACCGGTCGGCCCGGAAAACAGGAAGGAGCCAACTGGTTTTTCAGGTGCTTTGAGGCCTGCTCTTGAAAGCTTGATAGCCGTGGATAATGAAGTGATTGCTTCGTCCTGTCCGAATACCACCATTTTCAAATTACGCTCAAGCTTGCCGAGCAGTTCCTTGTCAGAGGAAGACACAGACTTTGGCGGAATTCGGGCCATATTGGCGACAATCTTTTCCACATCGTCGACATCAATAACTTTCTTCCGCTCGGACTCAGGCTGAAGCCTCTGATACGCACCTGCTTCATCAATAACGTCAATGGCTTTATCGGGCATATGACGGTCATTTATGTAGCGGTCTGCCAGTTCAGCTGCTGCCTTCAGGGCTTCATCCTGATACTTGATAGCATGATGCTCTTCGAACTTCTTTTTCAGTCCCAGTAATATCTGGAAGGTGTCTTCAACGTTCGGCTCGATAATATCCACTTTCTGGAATCTTCTTGCCAGTGCCCGATCTTTTTCAAAGATCCCGCGAAACTCCTGAAATGTGGTAGAACCAATACAGCGCAGTTCGCCAGAAGTCAGCATTGGTTTCAGAAGGTTTGACGCATCCATCACTCCACCGGATGCAGCACCTGCACCGATGATGGTATGAATTTCATCGATAAAGAGAATTGCATGATCCAGTTTCTTAAGTTCACCGAGTAACTGCTTGAATCGCTTCTCAAAATCACCACGATACTTGGTTCCAGCCAGCAGCGAACCCAGGTCGAGGGAGTAAACAACAGCCTTGGACAAAACCTCAGGCACGTCACCATCAATAATCCGGCGGGCCAGACCCTCAGCAATGGCCGTTTTCCCTACCCCGGCCTCGCCAACCAGTAAAGGGTTGTTTTTCCGGCGACGGGTAAGGATCTGGCAGACCCGCTCAACTTCTTCAGCCCGACCAACCAGAGGGTCAATTCTACCAAGACGCGCTTGATCATTCAGATCGGTAGCATACAGTTTGAGGGGGTTCTTGTTGCTGCCACTACCACTCTCCGGCTCAATATCATCGGACAGGTCATGACCAAGCTCTTCAAGCTCCTGACCTGGCGTCTTGGAGATACCGTGGGCAATAAAATTAACAACGTCTATGCGGGCCACATCCTGTTGCTTCAGGAAGTAAACAGCCTGACTTTCCTGCTCACTGAAAATAGCGACAAGTACGTTGGCGCCAGTAACTTCCTTTTTACCAGAGCTTTGCACATGAAAAACAGCACGCTGCAGTACTCTCTGAAAACCAAGCGTTGGCTGCGTTTCACGCTCATTGTCATCATCGGGGATTAATGGGGTCGTTGAGCTGACAAACTCAGTGAGATCCTGGCGAAGTTTATGAAGATCAATTCCACAGGAAACCAGGACTCTTGTTGCGGACTCATTATCAAGTAAAGCAAGTAAAAGATGCTCAACCGTCATAAATTCATGACGATTATCACGGGCGTCTTTAAATGCATTATTCAGTGTTGCTTCGAGGTCTTTGTTAAGCATATGGTGTAACCTTGAAAACGCTAATCGGCCTTTTCTGTCTTGCACAGCAGGGGATGGTCGTTTTCTCTGGAATATTCATTAACCTGCTGAGCCTTGGTTTCCGCGACATCTTTGCTGTATACACCACAAACGGCTTTTCCCTGGGTATGTACCATCAGCATAATTTGAGTCGCCTTCCCTTCTGGCATACTGAAAAACTTCTCCAGTACCTCAACAACAAAATCCATTGGTGTAAAATCATCATTCAGGAGCAAGACCTGATACATGGGAGGGGGAGCCAGTCTAGTTTTTTCCGGAACGACTGCAACGCCCAGATCACCTTCCTGTTCCTCTCCCTCTTTTTGCAAGCTTAGACGAAACAGTTCGAGATTACTCATGGTTTTATGACTGCCAACCTTAATTTGCAACTTAACTGTCTGGTAACCAACAGCACACTCATGGCACCGCAAGTATTTACTACTGCCAATCATAAAAGCTAATCATAAAAACAACGAGCACAAATTACTGATCGGCACGGTTTACAGACATTTGATGACAGAAGATAAATTAGTGCACACCTACTAAGAAATTGACAAATTTGCCAGGATTTCTCTTCTCATTCTAAAGATACTGGAGCAAATCACAATGATCGACTTTCGAAAATTGATCGAATGACTCACAGCAACAGGAGATAAACGTAGGTAGAAAGTACAATAAAAATGGGGGGGATAAAATATATTAAAGCCGGAAATGAATTTCCGGCTTTAACTGATGAAAAGTTAACTGAAAATTTACATGTGGTTAATTATTTCATCGGCAAACTCAGAGCACTTAACTAACTTTGCCCCCCCCATCAGTCGCTCAAAATCATAGGTAACAGTCTTGGCACCGATGGCGCCATCCATACCCTTAATGATGAGATCTGCCGCTTCATTCCAACCCAGGTGACGAAGCATCATTTCAGCAGAAAGAATGACGGAACCCGGGTTTACCTTATCCTGGCCTGCATACTTTGGAGCAGTACCATGAGTGGCTTCAAATACGGCAGTTGGCGCACCGATATTGGCTCCAGGAGCAATACCGATACCGCCAACCTGGGCAGCAAGCGCATCAGAAATGTAGTCGCCATTCAGGTTCAGGGTGGCAATGACATCATACTCTGCCGGGCGCAGGAGAATCTGCTGCAGGAAAGCGTCAGCAATCACATCTTTGATGACAATATCTTCACCGGTATTCGGGTTTTTGACAGTATGCCATGGACCACCATCAAGAGGCTGACCACCGAAGTATTCAACAGCTGTCTGATAGCCCCAATCCTTAAAGGCTCCTTCCGTAAACTTCATGATATTACCCTTATGAACCAGGGTAACGGATTTACGGTTGTTATCGATGGCAAACTGGATCGCCTGCTTCACCAGACGCTCGGTGCCCTCTTTTGAAACAGGCTTGACACCAATACCACAATCTTGCTCAAAACGGATTTTGTTAACGCCCATTTCATTGCGCAGGAAGTTGATCAGCTTTTCGGCTTCTGCACTGCCAGCCTGCCACTCGATACCCGCATAGATATCTTCCGAGTTTTCACGGAAGATAACCATGTCCGTTTTTTCAGGTTCTTTTACCGGGCTTGGTACGCCCTTGAACCAGCGCACAGGACGAATGCAGGCGAACAGGTCCAGCTCCTGACGAAGCGCCACATTCAGCGAGCGAATACCACCACCAACCGGCGTTGTCAAAGGGCCCTTAATGCTGACAACATACTCTTTGAGAGCCTCAAGCGTTTCTTCCGGTAGCCAGGTGTTGTCATCGTAAATCTGAGTGGCCTTCTCACCGCAGAAGACTTCCATCCACTCAATTTTCCGTTTCCCTTTATAGGCATTCTTTACAGCAGCATCAACAACTTTCAGCATGGCTGGTGAAACGTCAGCTCCAATACCGTCGCCTTCAATAAAAGGAATGACTGGGGTATCGGGAACATTCAGGGAGAGGTCCTCGTTGACAGTGATTTTGTCACCGCTGGCAGGTACCTTGATCTTTTGGTATCCCATTATCAACTCCGTTCTCAAATCATCGGCTTGGCCAGATGAAAGACTGGTTCAACGCTTCTTGTCGTTATTTAAAGCATGCAGCCATGCCCAACAACAATGTCAGTAAGGTAGAAGCATTACTGAAAACGTCAAACTGACCACACAAAAACGCGTATACAATATACCATCCTTAGCCAGGAATAAATGAAGTTTTGTTATGAAAACGAAACTGCCATCTGCATTTACCACTATAAATTCCCAGCAGTATGGCGCTTAATTACCGGGAAAGGTAAAATGGCCAGCTATTTTTTGACAGGTGGCAGTATACCCAGTGATAAAGCATCCTTCCCAAACCAAAGTGATTGTTGGCATGTCCGGCGGTGTTGATTCGTCCGTATCCGCGTTGCTTCTGCAACAGCAGGGCTACCAGGTGGAAGGACTTTTTATGAAGAACTGGGAGGAAGATGACGGGTCTGAATACTGCACCGCAATGGCCGATCTGGCCGATGCCCAGGCAGTTTGTGACAAGCTTGGCATTCATTTACATAAAGCCAATTTTGCAGCTGAATACTGGGATAATGTTTTCGAACATTTTCTCAATGAATACAAAAACGGCAGAACTCCGAATCCGGATATCCTGTGCAATAAAGAGATCAAATTTAAAGCCTTTCTGGATTACGCATTAACCCTCGGCAGCGATTACATAGCGATGGGGCACTATTGCCGTCGCATGGATCGTGATGGCCATAGCTACCTGGTGAAAGGGGTAGATAATAATAAGGATCAAACCTACTTCCTCCATGCGCTAAGTGAACAACAAATTGCCCGCACTCTCTTTCCGGTCGGTGATCTGGAGAAAACTGAAGTTCGACGCATTGCCGAAGAACACGGGCTTATTACCCATAACAAAAAAGACAGCACGGGTATCTGCTTCATCGGTGAGCGCCGGTTCAAGGACTTTTTGCAGCAGTACCTGCCAGCACAGCCTGGCGCTATTGAAACGGAAGATGGCAAGGTGATCGGTGAACACTCGGGGTTGATGTACCACACCATTGGCCAGAGGCAGGGACTGGGGATAGGCGGACTGAAGAATGCTGATGAAGCGCCCTGGTATGTCCTGGATAAAGACCTTGAAAGAAATGTGCTGATCGCCGGTCAGGGTAAGGATCATCCCCTGCTCCTCTCAGACAGCCTAACCTGCTCGCACATTGACTGGGTTTCAGGAAAAGCGCCGGAGATGCCCTGCCAGCTCAAGGCAAAAGTGCGTTATCGTCAACAGGACCAGGACTGCACGCTTACCCGGGATGCCAGTGGTGATTACCGGGTTATCTTTGATCAGCCGCAAAGAGCAGTTACTCCGGGCCAGTCGGTGGTCTTTTATGATGACCTTTGTGATGAACAGGTATGTCTTGGCGGCGGTGTTATTGAAACACGGACACAAGCATCGGCTTGATCTTCAAGAAACTGAAAACCTTATCAACGACAACGGAAATCCCAGAGAAAAAGATTGGTGCGATATTCTACAAAGGACCAGGCGGCTGCATTATGTGGCGTGTTCCAGGCCGCAGAGTTGGTAAACAAGCTGGCAAGGACCGGGCAATTGAGTGAAGAAGCTCTAACCCCATCCATCCACAGTATTTTTATAACCTCACCGGATGATGTTTCACAGGTTTATGGTGGTTTCGATGGTCTGTCCATGGGGAGAAAAACCCTGGAGTCCGTGTTAAGCAGGGACAGCTCTGCCATTCAGGGGGATGTTATCCGCTATGCCCTGGCCCTGATTCACATCGAGAAAAAGCTGAGCCGTAACCGAAAGATGCTGAGTACCATCGGTGAGCGACTCAATAGAACCAAAGAACAGGTCGAACATTTTGGCATGCTTCATGACAATTTGATTGCAAGCCTGGCCAGCATCTATCTGGATACCATCAGTACCTTTAAAACCCGAATACAGGTGGCTGGTGATATGCGCTACTTGCAGAACCCGGTTAACGCTAACAGGATCAGGGCCATCCTGCTGGCAGGTATCCGTTCTGCCACCCTCTGGCGCCAGTGTGGTGGCAGTCGCTGGCACCTGTTCATCAGCCGAAGCAAGTTGCTCGATGGTCTCAAGCAACTGTGATAGCTGAATTTCAAAGGGCACTTCCCGGTGCCTGATTCATCCACTGCATTGGAAAACTGCCTGTGATCTCTCCCTGATCGGCATTCTGTTAAGGCCAACCGGCCAATGATTAGAATCTGAAAGAGGTATCCGTTATCATGCGGCCTTTTCCCTTGAGCTTAAGGCATAAAACATGGAGCTGAATGCACTGACCGCCGTCTCTCCCATTGATGGACGTTATGGTGATAAGACCCAATCCCTCAGAACCATTTTCAGTGAGTATGGACTGATCCGCTTTCGGGTTGCGGTGGAGGTTCGCTGGTTGCAGTCTCTGGCCAGCCATTCTGCCATTACTGAGGTTCCAGCACTTTCTGAACCAGCCAGCCAGCTGCTGAATAGCCTCGTCAGTGGTTTCTCCATGGTCGAAGCTGAGCGGGTGAAAGAGATTGAGCGCACCACCAACCATGATGTTAAAGCGGTGGAATACCTGATCAAGGAGCGCTTTCAGGGCAATGATGAGCTGTCAGCGATCAGTGAGTTTGTCCATTTTGCCTGCACATCGGAAGATATCAATAACCTCGCTCATGGCCTGATGCTGAAAACCGGTATGGCAGAGGCCTTATTGCCTGAGATGCGCAAAGCCATCTCAGCCATTGAACAGCTGGCCAGGATCCATGCCGACCAGCCCATGCTATCCAGAACCCATGGCCAGACCGCCTCCCCGACCACCCTTGGTAAAGAAATGGCCAACGTGGCTTACCGCCTGAAGCGTCAGTTGACACAAATCGAAAGCATTGTCCCCATGGGGAAAATCAATGGTGCTGTCGGCAACTACAATGCCCATCTGTCAGCTTACCCGGAAGTGAACTGGGCTGAACATGGCGAGCAGTTTGTTACCAGTCTGGGCCTGGAGTGGAACCCCTACACAACGCAAATCGAACCTCATGACTACATTGCTGAGCTTTATGATGCCATCTGTCGCTTCAACACCATTCTGATCGATTTTGACCGGGATGTCTGGGGCTATATCTCTTTGGGGTATTTCAAGCAAAAGACGGTTGCCGGTGAGGTAGGCTCATCAACAATGCCCCACAAAGTAAATCCGATTGATTTTGAAAACTCTGAAGGCAACCTGGGCATCGCCAACGCCATTATGCAGCACCTCGCCGCCAAACTGCCGGTTTCCCGCTGGCAACGCGACCTGACGGACTCCACCGTGCTGCGCAATATGGGCGTTGGCCTGGGTCAGAGTCTGATTGCCTATGCCGCAACCCTGAAAGGCATTGGCAAGCTGGAAGCCTCCCCTGCCCGTATTGAGCAGGACCTTGATAACGCCTGGGAAGTACTGGCAGAGCCCATTCAAACCGTTATGCGCCGCAATGGTATAGAGCAGCCTTACGAAAAGCTCAAAGCACTGACCCGTGGTCAGGAAGGCATTACCAAAGAGACCCTGGCAACGTTTATTGATGGTCTGGAGCTTTCCGCCAATGTAAAGGCCGAGCTAAAAGCGCTAACTCCAGCCACTTATGTTGGTAATGCGGTAGAGCAGGCTCTGGCTATTTAACCGAAAAATACTGACAGGGAATTGGCAAAAAGGAGAGGCAACACCGCAAGTCATAAGGTGATTATCCATCAGTTTCGGATAATCACCATAGAAGCCAATAAAATGATCTGAACTATTTTTTATGTCCGGTTGTCCAAAAAATATTATTCAAAAAACAACAGGACTCATCCTATGGAACCGACAGTTGCAGGACAAATTCCTTATCTTCCATCAAATGCGACTTTTACCGCAAGCCCTGCTCCTGAGGACGTCAATTCTCAATCAACTCCCCCAGGCGGAACAGCCGTTCGCTTTACCGATAAAAGCGTCTCTGGAGTGGCTGTTCCCCTTTCCATCACAACGTTCGAAGAATCTCCGGAATGTCTAATCTGTTATGAGGACATTTGTCTGAATAAACGTAATATCAGTCAGCCGGAGATGACGTATTGCAAATCCCGCCACGCATACCATAAAAAATGCGTTGAAAATTTTTACACTCGGAACCCTGATCAGGCCCCCCTAAAAACCCCGACTCAAAGTGTTTTATATGCTCTAATCCCATGCCGTTAAGAATGCCCAGATGGGATGGCGAGGCTTTTATTTGCCCGATTCGCAAAAGCGAGCTGGATGCCATTACACCTTATGTTGGCCCCCCCATGACTTTCTCACTGGCTGATTACCCTTTGATTGATGCGCAGGAGGTAACGGTTGCCCTGGGCTTTAAGGGAGCTCCCACAATTCATATTCTGGACACATCGCGAAAACCTCAAGAGGACAACCCCTTACTAGGTGACTATATTGTTTGCCATGAAGACTTGATATTAAACTGGCAACTTGTTTTCCCTAACAAGGATAAACCAAGCAGCTATAACTTTGCCAGACATGCAGTGGCTGATTGGTTAAGTGGAATAACCTTCCAATCTTATGAGCAACAGTTGCAAAACATATCTAAAGCTCTGTTAGCCTGCCCGCTTTCAACAGGGCTACAGCAACATGAGTAACACGTAGCCATAAAAGATAATGTTAAGGAAGATTAGTATAGGGAGGATTGATGATCTAATTGAGAAAACACTCTCAATTAACCTGTTAACCGGTTGATCGAGAGTCTTTTTTGAGCCCAGGATTCGATCCGAAATAATCAGCCTTTAAGCAGAGTTAGCAGCTTTATACTCTTTCCGGCGTTGATGAAGTACAGGCTCGGTATAACCGTTAGGTTGCTCACAACCCTTGAATACCAGATCGCAGGCTGCAACAAAGGCAATACTCTTATCAAAGTCTGGAGCCATGGGGCGGTAAGCGGTATCAGCGGCATTCTGCCGGTCTACAATCACAGCCATACGCTTCATGGTTTCCATTACCTGCGCTTTTGAACAGATATCATGACGAAGCCAGTTGGCAATGTGCTGGCTGGAAATTCGCAGCGTGGCACGGTCTTCCATCAGACCAATATCATTGATATCCGGAACCTTGGAACATCCAACGCCTTGGTCAATCCAGCGCACTACATAGCCAAGAATTCCCTGGGCGTTATTGTCCAGCTCTTTTTGGATCAACTCTGCGGATAATTTACCCGGATCGGTCATTACCGGAATTTGCAGAATGTCATCAACACTGGCTTTTTGACGACCGGCCAGCGCTTCCTGACGGGCCAGAACATTAACCCTGTGATAATGAACGGCATGAAGTGTAGCGCCATTGGGAGAAGGCACCCAGGCGGTGTTGGCCCCTGACAGGGGGTGAGCAATCTTCTGCTCCATCATTTTTGCCATCTCATCCGGCATCGCCCACATGCCTTTACCAATCTGGGCTTTGCCGGGCAGACCCGTATGGAGACCAATATCAACATTCTGATCTTCATAGGCCTGAATCCAGGTAGACTGCTTCATCTCCCCTTTGGGAATAACAGGTCCGGCTTCCATACTGGTATGTATTTCATCCCCGGTACGGTCCAGGAAACCGGTATTGATAAAGACAATGCGATCTCTGGCCTCGCGGATGCACGCTTTCAGGTTTATGGAGGTTCTGCGTTCTTCATCCATAATACCGACCTTTAAGGTATTGGCAGGTAGATCAAGAGCCGCCTCAATACGTGAAAACAGTTTGCAGGTAAAGGCAACTTCTTCCGGCCCATGCATCTTTGGCTTGACGATATAAATGCTGCCTTCCCGGGAGTTCTGCTGGCTACCCGCCTTTTTCTTCAGGTCGTGCATGGCAATCAGGGAGGTGAACATACCATCCATAATGCCTTCCGGAATTTCATTGCCCTGAGCATCAAGAATGGCATCGTTGGTCATCAGGTGACCGACATTCCGGACAAACATCAGGCTTCTGCCGGGTAAGACCAGCTCACTACCGTCTGGTGCCGTGTAAATCCGGTCAGAACTCAGCTTTCGGGTCACCGGCTTGCCACCTTTAACGAAAGTATCTTCCAGATCACCTTTCATCAGTCCAAGCCAGTTGCGATACACCAGGGCCTTGTCTTCTGCATCCACTGCCGCTACTGAATCTTCGCAGTCCATAATGGTGGTAACGGCGGCCTCAACGATCAGATCCTGAACATCCGCAGCATCATCTCTGCCGATGACACCTTCAGAATCAATCTGAACATCAATATGTAACTCATTATTTTTCAACAGTATTGAGTCGGGCTTTTCAGATCTTCCGGTATAACCACAGAATTTTTCCGGCTCTTTCAGGGATGTGATTGAATCATCCTCAAGTGAAATGGCCAGACTGTTTTCCAGCACCTGATAGCGAACGGCGTCTTTATGGCTACCAGAAGCCAATGGAGCCGCTGCATCCAGCAATTCACGACCAAACTCAATCACTTTCCTGCCACGAATCGGATTATATCCTTTCCCCTTTTCTGCCCCTTCACCGTCCGGAATAGCATCCGTCCCATAAAGCGCATCATACAGGCTACCCCAGCGAGCATTGGCTGCATTCAGGGCAAAACGGGCATTCATAACGGGGACTACCAGCTGGGGGCCTGCCTGACGTGCTATTTCACTGTCGACCTTGCTGGTGGAGACGGCAAAGTCATCACCTTCAGGCAGCAGATAACCTGTTTCCTCAAGGAAAGACCTGTACTCAGGCTTATTGTCTTCGGTGTAACGGTTTTGTTGGTGCCATGCATCAATCTTCCGTTGAAGTTCATCCCGACGGGCCAGAAGCGCTTTGTTTTCAGGGGCAAGGTCATTAACCAACGCTTCAAGCGACAGCCAGAATTTCTCTGGATCCACACCGGTTCCCGGAGCAATGTCATTCACCAGTAAATCATGGAGTACCCGCGCTACTTGCAGGCCGCCTTTCTGGATGCGCTCAGTCATTTCAACCTCACTTCCTGACCATTATTATGCAACTGACGTATACATTATGCTGCAACTATGTACAAGCACAACAATTCCACCTCCATGCTATCGAAGCCAGAAGGTATGTCCAATTAACGCCCGCAATGACGGCTATTTATCCTATGAATGGTGACTGTTAAATCGAAATTCAGACCAGGCGCCTGAGTCTACGTAGTCATAGAACATTTTTGGTACACGTTTTATGGCCAGAGCCTGTAGATCACGAATAGAGCAGACTTGTTCAAGATTTGAGTGAACGGCAAACATACGATTTGCCCAAATTTTGTAGAAGTCTGTTAATTTTAGAACACAGGAAAACAATAACAGCATTGATTGTTAACAAGTGATATTTGTTGTTTGTTTGCGTGAAAAAAAACCAGATATCAATTTTCAGCCACTGACCTGATAATCTGTCTCAGCCACTGATGTGCAGACTCATGATGGAGTAAAGGGCTCCAGGCCATGGATAGATCAAATGATGGAATTTCAAACGGGGGCCTGACAACAGCGAGCCTGGCACTGAGGCGTTCAATATCCGCAAGCCGACTGGGAAGTGTAGCGATCAGATCATTCTGGGCAGATAACAGCATTGCCACTTGGTAATGACGGGTAAAAACACTGATTTTGCGTTTTTTGCCAACAGCAGCCAGTGCTTCATCGACCCAGCCCAGTCGCTGTACATCCTCAGGATTAACCCCTACGCCAATACCCATACCGGTTTTGCTGGCCCAGATATGCCGGGATTGAAGATAGGTGTCCAGAGTAAAATTATTCAGTATTGGGTTTTCTCTACTCACCACACAGGAAAAGTCATCTTGCCAGATCCGGTATTGATAAAACGACTGAGGCAGACTGTCAAAACGGTTAATGGCCATATCGACCCAACCTTGCTCCACGTCGTGAAAGCTGACATCACTGGGCGTTAAGACATCCAGTGTCACATGATGTGCTAATGAGCGAATCTGCTTTAACACCAACGGGATCAAGGTTGATTCAGCATAATCAGAAGCCATGATCCTAAATACCCGCTGACTGGTTTCAGGATCAAACTTCTCTTTTGGCTGAATCGTTTTCTCCATGGCCAGCAATGCTTCACGAATCAGTGGCTGGAGTTCAAGTGCACGTTCTGTTGGGGTCATCCCATCGCTGGTCCGGATTAACAGAGGATCATTAAACAACTCCCGCAGTCTGCGCAGCCCATTGCTCATGGCAGGCTGGGTAATTCCCAACTGTTCAGCGGCACGGGTTACGTTTCGCTCCCTGAGCAGAACATCCAGGTAAACCATCAAATTCAGATCAACACGTGCAATATTCATTCTAAAAATACCCGAGATAACTCTTATAAATTACCAGAATCTTTCTCAGGTGTTTAGGATGATCGGCGTAAATCAAACATTTGTTTGAATTCAAACAGTCGCATAACTACACCTCGCTTTCCGTGGGAGGAAAAATAACATGGCTCGCTATAACCGCTCTGAAGAAATTGCCCGCATTGAAAAGGACTGGGCGGAGAACCCACGCTGGAAAAATGTAAAAAGAACCTACAGTGCAGAAGACGTCGTCCGTCTGAGAGGTTCTGTGAAAATTGAAAACACCATTGCCAGACAGGGTGCCGAGAAACTTTGGGACCTGGTGTATGGCAACCAGTCTAAAAAAGGTTATGTCAACTGTCTCGGCGCCCTCACTGGCGGTCAGGCAGTACAACAGGTTAAAGCAGGCATTGAAGCGATCTACCTTTCCGGCTGGCAGGTTGCGGCAGATAATAATACCGCCAGTACCATGTACCCTGACCAGTCTCTGTACCCGGTTGACTCCGTGCCGGCAGTGGTCAAGCGCATCAACAACAGTTTCCGTCGTGCCGACCAGATTCAGTGGAAAGCCGGTAAGCAAGCGGGTGATGAAGGCTATGTTGACATGTTTGCCCCGATTGTTGCGGATGCAGAGGCTGGCTTTGGTGGTGTACTGAACGCCTATGAGCTGATGAAGGGCATGATTGAAGCCGGTGCTGCCGGTGTACACTTTGAAGACCAGCTGGCTTCCGTTAAAAAGTGTGGCCATATGGGTGGCAAGGTGCTGGTTCCCACCCAGGAAGCGGTACAGAAGTTGATTGCAGCTCGACTGGCTGCTGACGTTGCTGATGTACCAACCATTGTTCTGGCCCGTACCGATGCTAACGCTGCTGACTTGATTACGTCTGACTGTGACCCTTACGATGCAGCATTCCTGACTGGCGAAAGAACCCCTGAAGGTTTCTTCCGGACCAGGGCCGGTATAGATCAGGCTATTGCCCGTGGTCTTGCCTATGCGCCATATGCCGATCTGCTGTGGTGTGAAACCGCTACTCCAGACCTGGATGAAGCCCGTCAGTTTGCTGAAGCGATCAAAGCTGAGTACCCGGATCAGCTACTG
Organism: Endozoicomonas sp. YOMI1; assembly: GCF_024606345.1. GTDB lineage: Bacteria > Pseudomonadota > Gammaproteobacteria > Pseudomonadales > Endozoicomonadaceae > Endozoicomonas. The sequence goes on along the minus strand of NZ_JAHHPM010000381.1, from coordinate 3,588 downwards.
GCTTATAACTGCTCACCATCCTTTAACTGGAAGAAAAACCTGGACGATGAAACCATTGCCAAATTCCAGCAGGAACTGAGCGATATGGGCTACAAGTACCAGTTCATCACCCTCGCAGGCATTCATAACATGTGGTACAACATGTTTGAACTGGCTCATAACTACGCTCAGGGCGAAGGTATGAAGCATTATGTCGAGATGGTTCAGGAGCCAGAGTTTGGCGCGGCGGAAAAAGGTTACACTTTTGTTGCCCACCAACAGGAAGTTGGTACCGGTTATTTTGATGATATGACAACGGTTATCCAGGGTGGCCAGTCTTCAGTAACTGCGCTAACCGGTTCTACGGAAGAAGAGCAGTTCTAAACGGTAAAAGCTTGAGCCCCTGATTGATGATGGGGCTCATTTTTAATGATGAAACATATCTCTGGCCAGTTCAGGTAGCTCATTCTCTAGCGCTTTCTTAAATCTGAGAGCTGTCTCGTTCGGTGACGTCCTAAGCTCACTAGGCGTTGTTAGCGTATCAAGAAGTGACCTGACTTTCGCTGACTTATCACGTTTACGTTGGATATTATCAAGCTCAGCACTGGAAATAGTAAGTTTATGCGCCAGGTTGCTTGTCAGTTTTTTTATCTGATGATTATGAAGGCCTTTCACCGCTTTATCGTAGTTCTCTACTAATTTTTGGTAGGGCTGCTTTTGAGCTATTCCTTTTGTTTACACCTGTATTTTGATTTACCCGCACAGATGCTTGGAAGACAGGTAACCTTGGGATCGTCGGAAACATTCACACAAGCCTTTACCTAATTATTATGACCTTATTATTTATATAGACTTGCTCTTTTGTATAAGTTCAATTTTAAGCGATAACTGGAACAGCCCACGATATCCCAGTACCCGGGAAAACCGCTCTCCCCTGAACTTTTCAAACCTCACAGCCAATTTTGACTATCTTTTAAAGGCGATGGCAGCACCAAAGCCAGTTTGCCTTTAATAAGTTAAAGATGTTGAGGTTATGTCAGCAGTACCCAATGTTAACCAGCTTCCTGATTATCTGAAGTTAAACCATGCTTTTCAGCAAATAAGAAACAATGTGCGCACCACCCCGCTGATAAAATCAGATGCCTTGAGTGAACTGATCAGAGGGGAAGTGCTGATCAAAGCCGAGTCTTTGCAAATTACCGGGGCATTTAAGTTTCGGGGTGCATATTACAGGCTGTTAAATTTAACAAAATATCAGAAAAAACAAGGTGTTGTGGCGCATTCTTCCGGTAACTTTGCAGCAGGCTTGTCAGCCGCCGGACAGCTTCTGGACATACCGGTCAGGCTGGTAATGCCCCATGATGCCCCCAAATCAAAAATAAACAATGCCAGGCGTTATGGCGCAGAGGTCATTCTCTGTCAATGCAATAAACCTTCCAGAGAGGAAGCTGCCAGTGATATGGCCAGTAAACTAGCCGATGATCATGGCGCAGTTTTGCTACACCCTTTCGATGACCACGAGATCATTATTGGCCAGGCATCTGTAGCGCTGGAGCTTCAGGAGCAATTGGCGATGTCCGGGAAAGCCTGTGATCACATTCTCTGTCCCGTTGGTGGTGGCAGCCTGGTGGCAGGATCAAGCCTGGTGTTTGGCAGCAATACCCAGGTATGGGCCGTTGAAGTCGATGGTTACCAGGGAATGGGTATTTCTCTTGAAAATGGCAGGCGCTCTCGAGCCAAAGGTCATATCCTGTGTGACTGTGATGCTTTACTGGCCCTTGAGCCTGGCATTGCCAACCTGGACATCGTTCTGCAAACCGGTGTCAGAGGTATAACAGTCAATCCTCAAAAATCCCATGACGCAATCAGGCTCGGTTTTCAGGAGATGAACCTGGTGCTGGAGCCCAGCGGTGCGGTGGCCATTGCCGCGATTATGGAAAACCCGGCACTGTTTGAACATAAAACCGTAGTAGCAATTGGCAGTGGAGGTAATGTTGATCCAGGAAAGTACGCTGCAATATTAGAGGCTGTCTGAGTATTGAAAACCAAACATGCGATTAAAAAGAACTCAGTAATTAATCGATCACATGCACAGAAGCCGTATTGGTAGTACCTGACTCAACCAGGGCACCGGAAACCATCACAACAACATCACCAGACTGAACAAAGTTGTGCTTTACCGCCAGATCCTTACCCAGCTTATAGAATGCATCGGTGTTTTCCTGCTGTGATACCAGGCTGGTGGTCACCCCTTTGCTCAGGCTAAGCTGGTTAGCAGTCTTCTCGGAAGAGGTCAGCGCCAGAATCTGGGCTTTAGGGAAGAACTTACGCAGGGAGCGTGCAGACTTGCCCTGTTCAGTGGCAACGATAATCAGCTTGGCAGTCAGGATATCAGCCGTCTTAACGGCACCACGGCAAACCGCCTGAGTGATGCTGCGATAATTGTCGATCTCGGCATCGAACTCTTCAACACGCAGTTCCATGCTCTCATCAGTGCTGTTGCAGATGGTTGCCATTACCGCCACAGACTCTGCCGGATACTTACCTTTGGCGCTCTCGCCGGACAGCATTACTGCGTCGGTGCCGTCCAAAATAGCGTTTGCTACGTCACCGGCTTCTGCACGGGTTGGACGAGGATTTTTAATCATGGAATCCAGCATCTGGGTAGCCGTTATAACCGGCTTACGGGCATGGTTACATTTGTTGATCATCATCTTCTGGGCAAAGATCACCTGATCAACCGGGATTTCTACCCCCAGGTCGCCACGGGCCACCATGATGGCATCAGAAACGGCCAGAATATCGTCGAAGTTATCAACGCCTTCCTGGTTCTCGATCTTGGAAATGATCTGGATTTCCTGACCACCGTTGGCGTCCAGCAGCTCACGGATCTCTTTAACGTCGCTGGCTTTACGGATAAACGAGGCCGCCACAAAGTCAACGCCCTGCTCACAACCAAAGACCAGATCAGCCTTATCTTTTTCCGACAGGGCAGGCAGGTTAACTTTAACGCCAGGCAGGTTTACCCCTTTGTTTTCACCCAGTTCACCATTGTTCTTAACTTCACAGACAATTTCCTGGGCCTTGACTTTTTTTACCGTCAGTTCAATCAGGCCATCGTCCAGCAGAACAGTGTTACCCGGCTTCAGGTCAGCGGTCAGTCCAGCATAGGTAACCGCTACGCGAGTGCTGTCGCCAATAACAGACGTGTCGGTAGTCAGAATAAATTCCTGCCCTGCAGTCAGCATGACGTCATCGCCATTGCGCAGTTTAACAATACGGATTTCTGGACCTTTGGTATCCAAAAGAATGGCAACACGCTTACCGGTTTTAGCCATGACTTCTCGCAGGCGGGCAATACGGGCACCATGCTCGTCAAAGTCACCATGGGAAAAGTTCAGTCGCATCACATTCATGCCATTGTTGACCAGCTTGGTCAGCATTTCATGGGATTCAGACTTTGGGCCGATGGTACAGACGATCTTGGTTTTTCTCACTGGAGTTTTCTCCGTCAGAGGGGGGGCTAGGAGGCTGTCCGAGAATAGGCTACCCTACTGCGGCGACAGCAAATTGGTCTAAAAATCCGCTTTTGTTCGGCAAATAGCCCCG
>NZ_JAHHPM010000380.1 GCF_024606345.1 Endozoicomonas sp. YOMI1 | reverse complement strand
ATAAATATTATGCTTGGATAATACAATATTATACGACTTAAGATGTATAGTTGTCGGGAATTGCTGATGATCGGATATTCAATGGCATTTTTTCCTGTTTCAAATCGCAGACTGAGGGCGAGGGTTTACGACGATTTTGCTAATTGCAGGGAACAAAAGGTTATCCTTACTGTCTGATTAATCAATCATGTATTAGCAAGTGGATAACCTCTAATGAATATAACCCCAACCAGACCTCAACCGGTACCAGGTACTTCACAGGATGATACGATTTCGTCAAAGCCCGATGCATTAATAGGCTTAAAAAGGAATGTGAAGGAATTGAACCTTGCTGATGCCGAAACAACCAAACTGCCAAAATCAAGCACAGCAACAATCCCTGAAGAACAGATTATTGAAAGACCAGTCACCAGTTTTACCCATCGTTCCCGTTCAGCAATCAATAATCCCGATAAAATGAGAACCTGGTGTCCTCAATTCGAGCAAATCTATAAATACTTGATAGCACATGACACTCCAAACCTTGAGGCCCAATTAAATGGGTTTACAGAAGATCAGATCAAAAGCCTGTTGATAGCTAAAGCCCCTCATGACTTTCTAACGAAAAATAATGATCCCAGGTTTTACCCGAGTTCACTTTTGGAAGCAGCCGGCGAATCCAGGGCAGGCAGAGTTTTTTTCCGGTTTTTATTTGACCAGCTAACTCCAGAAGAATTAAGGGATGCGCTGTTAGAACCTGTCGATGGTGATTTGACGTTATTGCATCATGCCTGCTGTGTTATGGAAGAGTCATTATTCAATCAATTGGAGCATAAGTTAGGGATGGAAACACTTATTGAGATGGTCACTCGTCCAGTCAATAGCCATGTTCCTCCTCTTGCACATGCCTGTCTTTTTAATGAAAGTACTTATCTGTTTGATACCGCTATCGAAAAAGACAGAAAATTGATTGTAAAACTCCTGACAGGGAGCCCCGACATTGATGAAACCTTGTTGCAGTTCATGTTTGGTGATATTGCAGAGTGCGGTTTACAATTTTATATAAATCATCTAAATCCTGATACACACTACCAACGTACAAGCCATCTGTTAGATTACCTGAATATTCAAGAACGCTTTGACGCTGTCAGATTTACCGGAAAAAAGATTGAGTCTCCTCTGTTGTTAGCCTGTAAAAAAGGCTACTTGGATTTATTTGAAAAATTGACGGAAACATTTGATGATAATCAACTTGTTGAGCTTTATACAGCGGAAGCGGAAACGAACAATTCACTGTTGCAAAAGTGTTTTGAAACAAATCGTAGATATCAAGCTGAATATATCGTCAATTCAATCCAATGCCCATCATTGAGATGTAAAGTAATGTCGGTTTCTACTTCGGAGGGGTATTCCGTCTTTCAACAGCTGGTTGTTTATAACAACTCAATTTACTCAACTAAAAAGATAAATCACCTACTGCGTGGTATGAAAGATAGCCAGGTGGATCAACTGATTACCGGCAATCCAAATATTTGGGATGAAGCGGTCAACGGTACCGCTCTTACCCTCAGGCAGCAAGAGCTAACGCCCATTGTACAAGCCATGAACAGGAATGAAATGCAACTGGCTAAATATCTCTGGACGCAGATTACTGACCCGGATTTACGAATTAATCTACTGGTTTACCGTTCTAAACACCAAACATGCCTGTTCCAGCACTTGCTAGAGACTGAGCGGCAATGGCTCGACAACATACTGGCTAATATCCATAGTAAGACCGGGCGGGATTTACTTGCTGCTAAATTTTTTCAGCATGTTTTAGAAACCGGGAGCCTGGATGCCAGCGATTACCTGAGACAAATAAGCGATTCACCACTTATAACGAAACTGCTCCAGGATAATCACAAATATTTTTTAGTCAACCTCTGCAACAATGGAGAGATGATTACTGAAGATTATTTCAGCGATACAACCCCATCTCAATGTACAGACTCTGTTGTATATGTACTTGAAAAGAGTCTCTCTGGCGAAAAGCACCTGAAGGAAAACCTTCCTCAATTAATTACCGCACAGGAGAAAGCAGGTGATAAAGATGCTTTTGTCAAATGGGCTTTAAGTCCGTTGCACGGCAAGGAAAGTCCACTGCTTAGGGTACTGAATCGATTTGCCAAAACTTATGGTATGAGAAATAAACCTGTGGAGATTTTGTCAAAGTACCGTTTGACTTTGGAAATCGTACAAAGGGAAGCCAGAGTGACCAAGCAGCTGTTTCAGGGAATGATGAGCATGATGAGTGAGGAGCAGATAAAAGAATTCTTTTTATCTGGACTGGTCAGGAGTGGTGAGAATTTACACCTTTTTGGTTATAAAGATATCCTTGCAACAATCTTAGGTACCCTGGGGGATTCAGGCCAAGCTGTTCTTGAAAAAATAAACCCGACGACCGGTGAGAATTTATTACATCTTATTTTCCAAAACCATTTGATTAATCGAACAGTTATAAAGATTAATCGAACAGTTATAAAATCGTACGATCTCATTGAGACCGTTGTCTGGCTGGATGAAACCTATGGATTAACCTCGTTTTTGCAACGTCGTTTGGAAAGCGATGGCTCAACCCCCTTACACGTACTCTTGACTTCGCACAAAAGAAAATTTTTCAGGTCTGATGATCCACCAACAGTACAAAAACAGGTTCTGGAGCACCTATGTAAAAACGCAGATCACACTCTGCTGGTTGAGTTACTCAAAATTGGAGACCACAACGGCTGCACACCTCTGCACAAATTATTTTCTTTTCAAAAGATCAACGATGAAGTCGTCGATCTGTTAATTGAAGAACTTGGTCATGAAACCTTTTCTGAGTTAATGGCTATCAAAGACAAACAAGGTAAAACTGCTATGGACCATTTTTCAACAAATCATAGTTTTTCATATGAGAAATACAACAGTATGGTTCGTGGAGGGCAATAAATTGAGGATAAAAACAACCCTCACAAAAAAAGAAACCCGGAATGAACTGTGGCACGGCACTATTGTCAGATCCTGTAACCAGAGTGTTATGCAAAAACACAGCCCCTGCCCTTACTATTCCTATCACTAAGGGATCAAACCGGGAGAAGGAGTATGGAATTAACCATTAATCTCGAAAGCTATCAAAACTACACGCTCATTATTCTGGATGGTGATCTTAATGCCAGTACCATCCAAATACTGGAGAATGCGGTAGAAAATGCAACCAGAATCGACACCAGCCATATTGTGCTGGATTGCACGCTACTTAGAAGCATCAGTAGCGATGGGTTGCAATTACTGCTTCATTGTCAGGTACAACTGGCAGGACATTTCTATCTCTCGCTGTATAACGTACCCAACAGTGTTGCCTCACTGATGGAGTTAAGCGGTATTACCTATTTCATCCAGATGAACACGCAGGAGCAGAATCAACAGAAACAGTCAGCATCCGCCTGATGGGTCTGCCCACTTCGTCAGGAGACCGACCGAGAATAGACTGTCACGATAAGTCAGGCGGTGCCCGCAGATGCTGGGCCACGTTATGGTAGGGTGGTTGGTGTTGATGAAGTCGGGCTGCCGTTGAATCATCCGTTTTAAGGCAGTTTATAGCCAAAAAGGCGGTATTAAAAACACTACCGTCTATTTTCAGCTTTTCAGTCAACGTCTTCTTTACCAACTTCAGCAGACTGATATCGATCTTCTCCGGCGCGATGGGGTAGCAGCAAATTCAGAATCACTGCTGTCAGGGCGCAAAGACTGACACCCTTCAGGGAAAATTCACCCAGTGAGATTCCCATATTACCGATACCAAATACCAGCACGATAGAGACAATCACCAGGTTTCGGGGCTGTCCCAGGTCAACCTTTGCCTTAATTAGCGTGTTAAGTCCAACGACAGCAATGGAGCCAAATAACAGCATCATGATGCCACCCATCACCGGCACTGGAATGGTTGACAGGAATCCACCAATTTTACCGATAAACGCCACGCCAATAGCAATGACTGCGGCCCAGGTCATAATAGCCGGGTTGTAAACTTTGGTCAGCATCACCGCACCAGTGACTTCTGAGTAAGTGGTATTAGGCGGCCCACCCAACATACCAGCAGCTGTCGTTGCCAGGCCATCACCCAGCAGTGTATTTTTCAGCCCTGGTTTTTCCAGATACTTTTTCCCGGTCACCGAACTGATCGCCAGCATATCACCAATGTGCTCAATAGCGGGGGCAATCGCTACCGGAATCATATAAAGCACCGCATTCCAATTGAGTTCCGGGGTGGTAAAATTCGGAATAGCAAACCAGGGGCGGTCAAACAAAGGCTGAAAGTCCACAACCCCCATGATCACTGCGGCAATATACCCTGCGCCAATACCACAGATGATGGGAATCAGTCGTAAAATCCCACCGGCCATGGTCGCCACCAGCAGGGTGGCTAACAGCGAGATCGCGGCAAGGAGCAGAGCCTGATCAGCAGAGATTACCCCTTCAATAGGTGATGTTGCCATCCCAACGGCAACAGGCGCCAGGCCAAGGCCGATAACCATAATCACCGGCCCAACCACCACGGGTGGAAACAACTGGTAAAGTATGCCGGATCCACGCACCCTGACCAGCACACTCAATACAGCATAGAGCACACCGGCGGCCATGATACCGCCCATGGTGGCCGCCAATCCCCAGGATTGAATACTGAACGTCATCGGCGCAATAAAGGCAAAAGAAGATGCCAGGAAGACAGGCACCTGCCGACGGGTGATCAGCTGAAAAATCAGAGTACCGATACCCGCGGTAAAGAACGCCACATTGGCGTCCAACCCGGTCAGCAACGGCACCAGAACGAGAGCACCAAAGGCAACAAACAGCATCTGCCCTCCCATCAGCGCCTGCCGCCAGAGCGACATCTCTGATGGCAGGTGTTCCCCCGACTGTGCTGAATGATTCATTGTTGGATATCCTTACTCGTTACTTAGCGTGTACCAAAAATCTTGTCGCCGGCATCACCCAGGCCAGGAATGATATAGCCGTTGCCATTAAGCCCCTGATCAACAGACGCCGTAAAAATCTTAACGTCAAGATGCGCTGACTGGATCTTATCAATACCTTCCGGCGCAGCCACCAGAACCAGGCAACGGATTTCCTTGCAACCTGCCTTCTTCAGCATATCTATAGTCGCCAGCATGGAACCACCGGTTGCCAGCATTGGATCCAGGATCAGGGCAATACGCTCATCAATATTACTGACCAGTTTTTCAAAGTAAGGCACCGGTTCCAGCGTTTCTTCGTCGCGGTAGAGGCCTACCACACTGACCTTGGCATTGGGGATCATATCCAGAACACCGTCCATCATACCGATGCCGGCACGCAGAATCGGTACAATGGTAATTTTCTTGCCTTTGATCTGCTGAACGGTCACCGGACCATTCCAGCCTTCAATTACCGTATCTTCCAGCTCCAGATCTTTGGTCGCTTCGTACGTCAGCAGGCTGCCTACCTCACTGGCCAGGGTGCGGAATCCCTTGGTACTGATATCATTGGAACGCATCAGTCCCAGCTTGTGTTGTACCAGCGGATGCTTGATTTCCTGTACGCTCATGCATGACCTCAACTGTCTGATTGGCGATGGATGGATAATGAATCAAAAAAACGAATGGCTGAGATAAAAAACGTTTCTGAGGAAGCACTCATTGAGAGAATAATCATTCAACAGCTTTCAACGCCTAAACCTTCTTATTCTCCCACAGGATGTCCGCACTGCCCATAGGTTTTTACAGCCATAACGATCGTGTAGTTTTCTCTTGCCCATTGAAGACAACAACGGTATTTTTCCCTGCTTTGCTTTTCGTGAAAACTGTTTCCAACTCTCCACAGGGGAGTAAAAAATGGTTTTTTTAACCAGAAAAGGACCGCCGGTCGCCAGGGTGCCCGACATCTGTACTGCATGAGTTGACCCACTGGAGTGACCGGCCGCCAATCAAACGATCAGGGTTTACACAACATGTCTGTTGATCTCGACCATATCCGGCAAGTGATGGATGAAGCCGACTGCCTCTTCAACGAGCAGCAGATTGAAGACGCCATCGCCACCATGGGACGCAACATCACCAACAAGCTGGCGGACAGCAACCCGCTGGTATTCTGCGTAATGAATGGTGGTCTGGTGATTACCGGCAAACTGCTGACTCAGATGCAGTTCCCCCTGGAAGCCTCCTACGTACATGCAACCCGTTACCGGGACCAGCTGACCGGTGGCGGCCTGGAGTGGAAAGTTCGCCCAACCCAGAACATCAAGAATCGTACCGTCCTGATCATCGACGATATTCTGGATGAAGGGCACACCCTGGACGCAATTATCGATTTTTGTAAGGAAGAAGGAGCAGCCAGCGTTCTGACTGCGGTTCTGGTGGATAAAAAGCATGACCGTAAAGCCCGTCCGGGCCTGAAGGCTGACTTTACCGGCCTGGAAATCGAAGATCGCTATATTTTTGGCTACGGTCTGGACTATCAGGGTTACTGGCGTAATGCCAATGGTATTTATGCACTGAAAGGTCACTGAAATCCTGAGATTTCTTAAGAAAAAAAGCCTCCGGTCCGGAGGCTTTTCGTTTTGGGTTAATACGATCAACAGTTACATTATCATCCATGTAAACAGCCTTGCTCTGGGACTGCTATCTATTCGGCTGATTAGATGCTGTTCGTGCAGAGACTTTCTCGCTTGATCCAGAGTCACTGAGCATTCGGGCTACCGCTTGTTGTTCAGTCTTGATACTTGGGTCAACCCAGGTGCTTAGCTTCAAAGTAAAATCATCAAACTGCTTTACGACTTTATAACGTTCTTCCTCTAATGCTACCACCCCTTCTACTTTTTCAACTTCCAGCGCTTCTATACGTTGCACAGTTTCCTTGAAAGCGGCTTTATCTTCTTTTAATGTTTCATTCAACCGTACAAGATCTTGCCGGTTAAATTCAATTTCCTGGAGAAGCATTTCTTTATTCTTACTGGTTTGAGCAGTGTCGTCTTTATCCATAACTACGGATGTATCATCAGACAGAGTAAGATCATCAGTTTCGCAGCTTTGCACTTGATCCAGGAGTTTGCCAATTTCATCTTGAATGTCATCAATGCGGCTTAAATTTGCTATTATTTTTTTACGCAGATGATCAACTGTACTGATTTTAGCGTCAATTATGCCATTCATTTTATCAACGTAACCTGTTGCAGCTAGCAACATTTCTCTAGAGGTTTGCTCTTTCAGTTCCAGGTGCCTATCGACCAGCATTTCTTTATCACCCTCAGCTTTCTCATTAATAAGCTCCTCATGTGTTTTTTTGAGATTTTCTGCTTGCTTAGCCAAAGATGTCTTTAACTGTTTACACTCATCTTCAAGCTTATTAACCGATTCTACACTTTCCCTATATTGCTTATAAGCTTCATTATTCTTGAGAATATCCACAAGTTTATTCGCATCATTTATGCGGTCTTTCGATGATTTACTAGTCAGGCGTACATACTGGGGGTTTCCGTCCTTAGTGGCCGGTGGTAAAACAATTATTAATCCCTTGCGTAAAGATTTCAGATCCCCATCAGCAATAGCCAATATGGTTTTGTACTTTTCTTTGAATTCATCATTTTTTATTTTTGATTTAATAAAATTTTCTTTCTTATCATTAAGGAGACACAATTCTAAATTAAAGTTCTCAATATCGTCTGCCAGTTTTTCCTTTTTTTCAGCATCACGAGTAGCTTTTAAAACCCTTTCAGCCTGAGCATTAGAAATTACTTCCCAGCTCTGCTTTTCCACCACTCCCTTGCCTTTGCCTGATAGCATATTCTCTAACGCTTTTACAGGGCGGCATTTACTGAGCAACTTACGAAAATCTTTAAAGGCAACCTTTACTGGCTGGGTGTTTTTAGGAAGTTCTGCAAACTGCTCCGTAGTAACCTGAATACCGACAAACTTATCTTGATCAATTTCCTGAATGGTAACCGTACTTCCATTCAGAAATCCTTTTTCCGGCTTAACAATGTCTGCATCGATAGCAAAAGGTAGATTCTGACTTCGACCTATACTACCAGTGTTATCCTGAATATTCATATTTATTCCCCTTCCCTGGGTTAAGGATACTTTTAATAATAGTCAGCAATTTTTTAGAACATTAATAATCTTGATGGAAAAAGCATACCAAACGAAAAACAAAAATAACCACATGATTTATTTAACAATCCAATATTGCCAAAAAACAGTCAAACCACTTAAAAATCTCAGGCAAGCCGGGGCTTGTTGCAGTTAACGAAAACCTATCTATAGTTACTCGAACCTATTCAAAA
>NZ_JAHHPM010000379.1 GCF_024606345.1 Endozoicomonas sp. YOMI1 | reverse complement strand
AGTATGACCAACTGGACATTGACAACCTGTTCTGGGAAATCGAAAGCATGGGCAGCGAGCTGGGCATACTTGAACACCGGCTGACCACGCTGATCCTGCACCTGCTCAAGTATGAATACCAGAACCGGGTTGTAAATCCTCTGTTGCCAGAGCCCTACAAATGCCGGGACTGGCTGAAAACCATTGACCGGACAAGGCTGGCCATTGATACACTGGTCGCAAAAAACCCCCACATCAGGCCAAGGGCAGAAGACCAGATCGCTGAAGCCTTCCCCAAGGCCAAGCGGCTCGCTGTGCGGGAAATGAACCCCTACCTGCAAAAACATCAGCAAGTGGAAGAATCCGACTTCCCCGACCAGTGTCCGTGGTCATTCGACCAGATGTTAGAAGAAGACTGGCTGCCCATACGCTTTGTTCCTGGAACAAAACCTAAAATTGACTAAAGAGGCTTTCACTTCCGCTTTCACTTCCACCTCCTTCGGCAAGCCTTCGCCGCTATGGGTTATGAAGAAAATCTTATGGAGCAGTTTTGAGTCGATTGATTTGTCCTTTACTGCCTGGTCGTCGCCCTCCCAGCCCTTTCTCAGGCAGGGTTGAGACAACCAGGCTGTTAAGTGCTCCGGGTCTGGTATGCCTTTTCTCAGACAAATGCTGGCAATTGTCTTGAACACAAGCATGTTGATCGGGCGGTTCTTGACAGCTTCGTCATCCCCTGCCCAGCCCTCTCTCAGGCAAGGCAAAGTCAGCATGGCTTGCACGTCCTGCGGATTGAGTAAAACATCTTCATCTGAACAAAAGGCGCAAATTCGGCTAAGCACTCTAACGTTGATTGGCTTGTCCTTAACAGCATCGTCGTTGCCCTTCCAGCCCTCTCTCAGGCAAGACAGACTCAAAAAGGCTCTCAGGCCCTCCGCGTCCGGAAAGCCTTTGCGAAGGCAGAGGGAACCGGTGATCCAGTAGAGCACTCGATTGTTGATAGGTTTGTTCTTAACAGCCTCGTCGTTGCCCGTCCAGCCCTCTCTCAGGCAGGGCTGGCCCAGAAAGGTTTTCAGGTCCGGCAGGTTCGGTAAACCTTTGCCATCAAACAGGCTGCCGATTTTCCAGAGTCGATCAAGGTCGACAAGATTGTTCTTTACCGCTTCGTCGTTGCCCGTCCAGCCCTCTCTCAGGCAGGGCTGTTCCAGAAAGGTTTTCAGTTCCAACAGGTCCGGTAAGCCTAAGCCCTCAAACATGCCGGCGATTATCGGAAGCACTTGCCAGTTGATGGATTTGTTCTTAACGGCCTCATCGTTGCCCGTCCAGCCATCTCTCAAGCAAGACTGACACAGGAAATCACTCAGCGACGGCGCGTCTGGCAAGCCTATGCTTCGATACATCCTGGCAACTTCGGAAAGCCGGAATGTATCGATTTGCTCGTTCTGGACAGCCTCATCGTTGCCCGCCCAACGTTCTTTCAGACAGGGCAGCGTCAGCAAGGCTTCCACGGCTTGCGCATCCGGGGGGCCTGCATCACGACACATAAACGCAATTTTCCCAAGTAAAACCAGACAGATTGGGCGTTCATTTACAGGCAGGTGGGTCCAGTGACGTTTCAGGCAGGGCAGGCTCAATAGGGCTTTCAGGTTTTCCTTTTCCTGTGGTAAAGCACCTTGAAACATTGAGGTGACGAGGTCTAGCAGTGCATTGAAATTCTTGTCTTTTACATCCGGTAAACCTATCTCATGACACAGGGTGGTGACATATTTTTTTGCCTGTTTAATATCCATCGGCTCGACGTTTGCCTGTCCACTCCTGGTTGAGGAAGCCTCTCTGCATGGTTCACCAGTGTTCACAACCTGCCTCTGTTGCAACCTTTCAGTGGCCGCAGTTTCTGTCAACTGGGAAGCATTGGGTAAGGATTTACCTGCCAGCCTTGTGGTTAGATGAACTTCACGACCTGGCACAAAGCATTTCTGTTTTTCTTCAGCCCCGGTGACGGGGCTGGCTACTGGGTCTGATACAGCCTGAGCAGGGCTAATATTGAATGTTGCGGCAGACGGCATTGCCATCAGGTTTGACTCCTGTTTAAGTTAAACGGGAAACAAAACGACATTTTATGTTTATGTAAAAATGCAGATATGACTTCCAAAGACTATCGGACATTTATCCTACAACTTCTTTCGGAATAAACTCGGCCTTAATGACGATCTCATCATTAAATTTATAAATAGGTTCGCATGGATCCTGCTGATCGGATTGAAGACTCATTAAAGGAAAGAAATCTTTACTTTCAGTTTGTGCTTGATATTCATCATGATGAGATTTGATTTTTACCACTCTATTTTTCGAGTTCACTGATATAACAGTTGATACGTCCTCTTTTCGGTGGTCTTCGATCGAGAGTCTTCTATCTAGTAGTGAAACTTTTATTTCTCCGGATACCGGCCAGGTCAGTTTCTCGTCATACTTGCCTGGAATAAGCTGTGCGCAAACCCCTGCCTTTGTTTTATTTGATCTGTCGGTACCGTTAATATTCAGGATTAATTTGAAACAGTATCCATTAGCTGAAGTATAAAAAATCGGACTCCCTATTACACCATCATTGTATTGGTGACTTTTAAGTTTTCGGGTACAATTTCGGATTGGCCAGCTAATCAAACCGACACCTCCGATCACGTCATATGGCGAGGTAAAGACACCTGGTTTGATCTGATCTGCTGACACCACATCTATAGTTGTTTTGCTACCGGAATCCAAATAGCAAGATTGATACTCATATCTCGGTGGTTGCAAACTGGACAGTCTGCAAAAGTGTTTAAAACCCACGAGAGGAAGTGGGGTCTTACCCGGGAATCTCCGGCACTCATTTGGCGCTCTTGATAGATGTACTGTCCTTGTAATGTCACAATTATGTTTGCTGTGATCTCTCATAATAAATGTCATGGATTCACTGCAGGGCCATATGTGTTTATCAACATTGTCTCCGTTGATCACACGAACATACAAAGCGAGGTATTCATGATCATGTTGTACTAATGTCAGCTGAAAGGTATGGTTGTTGAGATGGAATGGTTCACTATGTTGTAACACACCGGATTTATTTAAATTTTCCGTATGATCAAATTTCCATGAACAGATAGTTTGCCCGACGACACCAGATGTGGATGCCTGGGAGACAGTTCCCGGGTGAACCACCTTCGATGTATTATCTACTTTGACTTTCGGGATTCCGGGTTTCGTTTCGGTGTTGTGGGTATGGCTATTATATCCGGAAGGCCGGGCCGACTGTTGCTCATTAACAAGCGTATCTATGATCGCTAACAATGAGGCATTCTCGTCTTGAACTGTTTTCAATGTGCCCTCAAACAATTCAATTTTATGTTTTTGTGATAAAACTTTCTCTGTCAGTTTCTGATTCTCCTGCGTCTTATTTTCCAGTTCTTTTTCCAGGGCTTGTGAATCAGTATCGCTTTTATGTGGAATATTTATGTTATGTTCATATCGAACCTTTAGATATTTGATTTCTTCTTTCAGATATTGTGATGATTCACTGCAGTTGTAGACATGAACTTTCTTATAATGTTGGAACTCTCCTTTCCAGCTGCATTTTGGTTCCAGGCAATTGACAACGACACCATTGACTTCTCTCGCATGAACTACATCTTCGAAAATATCCATTATATTTATATGGGATTTACATTCAGCTAACGGGCAGATGATTACTCTGTCTTTAATATTTTTATCCCGACATGGCTTACAAATAATGTGCCCGCATGAAAGCTGATAAGGATCGGAGAGAATGTGTCGCTTTGGATCTGAATATATACAAGCAAGCTTTTTTTGTGTTGAAGAATCTGGAATCAGACCGATAGGAAACGGATAGACGTATTCAAATTCAGGCATCGGTATATCTTCAGGAAAAGGCATACCGAGATTTGGTGGTCCTGATAATGTGTTCATATTGAAATACCTGAATTTAATTTCAATGGGTTGATTTATATTTTCAATGACCGAAAAGTTGTCAATTTAAAGCCACCCACTATTAGACCCATTTTCTTTAACTAAGTTCCCTGTATTTTTAATCATCTCTCCTTACTTAACTAGTTGTAAACCTATGCTTATAAGTCTCACTGGTGACGGGGCAGTCACAATAGAGGAAGTTGAACAGGTACAGATTATGAATAACAAGATAGACACATTCTGATCCTGACTACTAAGATAGATGTCATTATTATTGATAGCCATAGCAAATATTTATTTTTCTGACATAGAGGTTGTGTGATTGGGCAAGGAGTGGAACTTAATTCAAGAATAAAGTGTCCCAAAGGTAAAGCAGCTAACAACACTCTGGTTATCGGGAAACCAAATTTCAATTCGAACGACCTGACGGGAAAATTCTTTACTACAGCTTTGAAAAGCCAAACCTTTTCATCCATACAATAAGAATCAGAAGTGATGTTAGGAATACTAAACCTATTGTTATGAACTTTTGGCTCAGCTCTTGGTACATTACTTCCATAGCGAGAACTTAACGCTCAGGACAACGGAATGCACACGAAACTAAGGACAATGGAGAGTAGCTATGGATTTAGGTATTTCCAGTGATAGAACGTACAACTCATTTGGTACTGTATACCCATCTAATACGAGCGTAGAAGGGTGCTTCGGCCAAAGGAAGACCACAGAGTGGTCAACTGATTCAGCTTTCCGGAATAGAAGGCAGAGCGCTGACTTGTTGTCAAAGCCAAATTTAAAAGACCGGCTGGTTTATCCATTAAAGGCTTTCAGAAATCGAATGTATACCACCATGTTGACCGGTGGTTCCGCCGGTGTCTTCCTGGGCCTGGGTATCGGTTCGGCAGCTGGTGCTACCGCAGGATTTACTGTGGGTTTAATACCTCAGGCATTAGATTTGCTGACTTTTTCTTGTGAGCCCTATGTTATTGCCGGTGCCTTGATTGGGAAAGAGGTAGGCATCCGGGGCGGTGCAGTCCTCGGACTTGGTATTGGCGCGGTTAGCGCCCTGGCATCTGTTGCCATTGGCCTTGCTCTCAGCGTGGTTCATCTGTCAAGGGACATTTATCATGCGGCAACCCTGGATAAACCCAGCCTGGATGCACCACTGCCGGAAAAGCCATGGATCGCACAGAAACTTAGTCAGGAATTGTCCAAGCTTAAATAAGTTCAGCCAGGACACATCCCTGCCCTATTGCCGGGCCAGCTGGGGCTTGTTGCAGTTAACGAAAACCTATCTATAGTTACTCGAACCTATTCAAAA
>NZ_JAHHPM010000378.1 GCF_024606345.1 Endozoicomonas sp. YOMI1 | reverse complement strand
AGGAGAAGTTGCATTTGTGGGTATCAACAACAAAACTTGCCAGAGTTGAAGGCGTTACGACCCAAACAATACGACGAAGAATCAAAAGTGGCTATTATTAAAAATTTAACCAGGCAGCTTGAGCCTGAGATCATAACAACGAATGTTGCGTTCGTTGCGGTTTAAATCAAGAGCTCCTGTCAGCCACTCAGACCCACAGCGATTTTTGCCTTTCCAGCGGGGTGGCTTTTTGTTCCTGAGATTGTTCCTGAGATTGACAGGCCCGCTGCTCGTTCGGCACTTGCTCCTGAAACTGTCGGGTTCTCTGTCCGGTCATAGCCGGCAGTTCAATAGGGTCCGCCCTGTGGTCAACGGCCTGCTGGTATTGTCGAAAATACCCCGGTTTTTTCAGTGCTGTAATTAGTAGTTGACAGGTTGTTGCCTCACTGTTGCCATGCCTGAGCGCCTTGAAACTTTTATAGACACAGGTACCGTAAACAGCGGTGACCCCAATGGCCACGGTTGCAGTAGTGATCGCCGCAATTATTTCCGGTGCCAGGCCACAGGCCCCCTCATCGGATTGATCATGGCACTGGATGGAGCCATCGCATACCCAGTGGGCTGGAACGCATGTGCTTTTGTCACAAAAAAAGGGACGCCCTAATTGTTCGCACCTGGTCTGATTGCAGGATTTTTCGTCCGTCCCATCAAAACAAAAGCTTACACCGGTGCATTCCTGAAACTCGGCAAAGCAGGCAGTCATGGTGTAGTTCAGGTCACAGGGGGAATAATCCACCCGGCAACTGTGGTTCCTGGCATCCATAGTGGGTAACGCGGACAGAAGTAGCAGACTCTCTTTTAAGCCAGGCCATAGCCTGACAATGTCGGGGGCATCAAGTATCTGGCGCAAGGCAAAGCCTGCGGCACTACCCACCAGACCAGCACCGGCCTGCAGCGCTTCTCTGGCTAATGAGCACACCCGGTAGTCAGCCAGTGATTTGATCACGGAGCGGTGATCCGCACCTATACGCAGGCTATGCTGTGTTGCGAAAACTTCTCTATCATTAAAGCTTGTTGTGTGGCAACGTTCGGTGCTATTGGCAACGATCTGCGCACAGGATGAAGGTGATGGTGACGCAGAGGTCAGCATGTAGTAATTCCGGTTGTGCATGACCCGATTTGAGACAACCAGTCTGTGGTTAAGTTCCCGCTTTTTAACATCAAGGGGGAGCCTCAAGGTGTTCGGTAGAGGCGCTTTAATGAGAACCAGCCCCGGTTGAGGGAGGCGTTATTTTCACTTCCGGGGCTGGTTTGATCGGTTACTGGTGTAGACGAGGTATTGCTCTTGATTTAAACCGCAACGAACGCAACATTCGTTGTTATGATCTTAGGCTCAAGCTGCCTGGTTAAATTTAATCAAGATATTTCTGGCACCTTTGATTTCACGATCAACAGTAAACCCGTTACCCTTTATTACTTTTGAAGCTCCAAGCCTGACATCAATGGAGCCCCATCCCATGAGCGGTTTTTTGATGTGCAGGCTTCGTTACAATCCACAACATGTTTGCCATATTTCTTGCC